>JBEEIN010000112.1:0-24609 GCA_041169825.1 Pseudomonadota bacterium | reverse complement strand
GGCGGCCGAGAGGTTGATCAGATCGCGACCGGCATCGATCGCCCCGGCCCAATACCACGTCTTGCCCGCGGGCAGGCTTTCAATCCCGACCGGCGCGCTGCTGCGTTCGCGCCTGACCTGTCCCTGCGGGCCATAGAGTACGACCTCAAAGTCATTCTCTCCCCACAACAGTTCGATTTCATCAAACCGATAGCGGCCATCGCCGCGGTCGGCCTGATAGGCGCGCAGTTCGCCGTTGCGATAGAGTTCGGCATCCCAGCCCGCCGGCAAAGTCCCGCTGAGCGCCGTCACGCCAAACCGGCCGGGCCGATTAAGCGGTCGGTTGGAGATAAATGCCCCCCGGCCAAACCCCGCTTGCGCCGTCAGTGCGCCGCGCAGGGCGTCGACATCACCAATCGCAATCTGGGTGGCCCGCGCCGGGCCAAGCAGTCCGCCAGCAGGATCATTGCGAAACAGCTTCACGCGGAGCGAATCGACCCCGCTCCCGCTGCTGCCAGCCAGCCGGGCGGAATAGCTGAGGCCCAAGACCTCGCCCGCGGCCAGTGCCTCAAATTGTGCGCGCGAACCCGTGCCACGCGCCCATTGGCCCTGAACCTGGACATCGATCGCCGGCATCCGCCAGGACTGATAGGGGGTGGCCGCCTGCGGCAGGTTCGCCAGATCGAATTCGGCAAATTGTGGCGCGCGGAGTCGCGCCGCGCGACCTTTGCGTTCAATCGCCTCAAGGAACGGCAACTTCCGATCGGATTCGAGGACCACGGCCAGGCTGGAAAGATCTGGTCGCAACCGAACGCCGAGCCAGGTCGACAGCGCGGAAAGTTCGATGCACCAGCCCTCGGGCGTGTCGTGGATTGCATCCGCGCCGATCGCTCGATTTCCGTTCATGTTTTGTACTGATCCGGCATCGCGGTCAAGGACGAAGCGCTGATCCTCGGCAAAGAGCCAGCCGGTTGCGCGGCGCGACTTTTTGTCAAGCCGCACCGGCAGGTCGAGAGCCTGGATCAGATCGGCAAAGTCAACGCAGACGCCGGTTTGCGTCTGATAGCCGCGCAGCGGCTCGCCAATACGGTAAGCGCCGCTGCGCAGTTCGAGCAGCAGCGAATCGTCTTCGGTCGCGCTCCAACCCTGGGCCTGCGCCGGGGCGCTGGCAGCCACCAAACCAAGCCCCGCCCCAAGCAGGGCGGCAAGGCGGCGCAAGGGGTGAGGCCGATCCGTCATGACGTCAGCGCTGGGCAGCGGCCGTGGCAGGTAGAGGCCTTCAGCGGACCGTCGAAGTGACTTCGGCGATCAACTGTCCGCCATTTTCAGGGAGTTCGCGATATTCAATCCGGACCGGGCCGGTCAGCTTGGCGATCTGCTCCGCCGTCAGCGGGATCCTGGCCCGGCGGGTCTCGATTTCGGGATAGATCGCAATCCCCTTGATCGCGAAGATCTCTTCGTTTCCGCGTTTGCCCAGCAGTTCGCCATAGACCGATCGTTGCCCGGTGCGGTGCATGTCCAGCTCCAGCCAGCGTTCGTTACCGCTGCTGCCGAGCCGGGGATTGGCCAGGGTGGCGCCCGCTTCAAGCCGGCCCTTGCGGACAAAGATCGGGATGGTGATCCCATAAACCGGGGTGAGGCGGATCGAAACCTGACCGGCGGCCGCCTGATCCTGCAAGGCATCGGGCGTCAGCGCGGGCGGCACGGCGCGAAAGCTCATGTGCACCCGGTATTCGCCGTCCGCCAGTTCGGGGACGGGCCGCGCACTCAGCCGGATCGACTGAGGCTGTCCGGGCAGAAGGGTAATCCGCCTGGGCGCATAGCGCAGCATTTCGAGCGCAGCCTTTTCGGTGGCGCTTGCATCCGCTTCGGCAACCTCGGCAAATTCGCCATCGGCGGCCATCCGGCGCAGTTCAAGGCCAATGCGATAGGTGGCTGCCGTATTGCCAATATTGCTCAGCACGACTTCGGCATTGCCGCTGCCGTTGATGACCACCCGGGTTGGAGCAACCAGCAAGTCCCCGTCGGCCGCGGCGGGTGCCGTAGCGATGCCCGCAATCGCAGCACAGAGCACGATGGATAATTGGCGCGCGAGATAGTTGAACGACATGACATTGGACCCTTGGCAGTCGCGAAATTCTTGCCACGGTCTTTCTCGACGACCTGTGGCTTCTGCATCGGGCTTAGGCAAACAGGGTTAATATCTTGCTAAATTGCTGGGAAAGCGGGGCAAAGCGAAATGGCCGCACCCGGTGGGATGCGGCCCTTCATCTGCCGGTGGCTGCGTGATCGCAGCCCGGACTGGCGGTGCTTACTGGTATTCGACCGAGACCGAGAAGGTGCCATTATAGACACCCGAAGCCTGGTTGGCCGCAACGGTCAGGGTGCCACCGATCGCGAAATTGGCCGAACCGGTGCTGCCCAGCTGGAAGGCTCCGGCGGGGTTGCTGTTGAAGCCACCGATCGACATGGTCTCGGTCCCGCCGGCGCGGGTCAGCGTGGCCGAAGTCGGCAGCGACAGCACGACATTGGCATTCGGCGAACCGGTGACGGTGAAAGCGGCGGGCGCGCGCGTCCCGGTCGAAATCAGCGAGCCCGACGAAGTGACGGTCGAGTCAGACTTCACCGTCACGCTGCCACCGTTGTTCGCGGCGATCTGACCGAAGTTCAGGGCACCGGTGGCGCTCAGCGTCAAGGTGTTGAGGACTTCGGCGCTGGCATTGGCAGTAGCCGAAGTTGCGGCCGAAGCGGCCGAGGCGAACGAGACGGCGCTGAGAGCAGCACCGACCAGGGCGATACGAAGCGTGTTGCGCATGATGATTATGATCCCTTCCAAGCAATCGTTGCGGCAACGCCAGGGCGCAGCCCGAACGGGCGGCAATGCCCTATTCGTAAGATTGTTTGTAAAATCACCTAGTTACAGGACCATGTTGTGTTATGGTTAACAGGAAGTCCTGTCCCGTTAACCTTTAGTCCGGATGAATCCGGGGTAGGCGCGCAGTGGTTAGATGCCGCCGCCGGTCAGGCGCTGGCAAATCAGGTCAAGCTGATCGAGCGTGCGATAGCGAATTGTCACTGCACCCGACCGGGGATCGGCATCGGCATTAATCCGCACCGACAGGCCCAGGAATTCCTCAAGATGCGCCTGCACCGCGGCAATATCAGCCGAGCCGGCCGCATCCCGTTCAGCCCGGGCGCGGCGCTGTGGCGTGGCCCCATCCTTGCGCCGGACAAGCCGCTCGACGTCACGGACCGAAAGCTGGCGCGCCACAGCCTGATCAGCCAGCTCGGCCGCATTTTCCACCCCGATCAGCGCGCGGGCATGACCCATCGACAGCTTGCCCGCCTCAACCAGCCCAATCACGCGCTCGGGCAAGGCCAGCAGCCGCTGAAGGTTGGCGACATGGCTGCGGCTCTTGTCGACCAGCTTGGCAATCTCGGCCTGGGTCAGGCCTTCGTCCTCGGCCAGGCGGTGATAGGCCCGGGCCTCTTCAATCGGATTAAGGTCTTCGCGCTGCAGGTTCTCGATCAGGGCGAGCGCCGTCACATCGCGCTCGTCGAGATCGCGGACCAGCGCCGGAATTTCGTGCAACTGGGCCCGCTGCGCGGCGCGCCAGCGGCGCTCACCCGCCACGAGCCGCCATTTCCCTGCGCCATGCGGCGTAACGATGACCGGCTGGATTACCCCGCGCGCGGCGATCGAAGCAGCCAATTCGTTTAACGCGGCCTCATCAAAATGCCGACGGGGCTGGCCAGGGTGCGGGATGATCGCGGCGACCGGCAGCAGTGCCAGGCCATTCTTGGGCGCGGCACTGGCCATTCCAGCGGGAAGCGCGGCCGGATTGACCAGGGGCTCCTCACGACGTGTCTCACCCAGTAAGGCGCCCAGCCCGCGTCCCAACGCGAGCGGCTTCTTCTTGGCCGGAGCCGGAGTGCTGGTATCGTCGCTCATGCGGCTTTCCTCGATTCGGGCAGGCGGGCAATCAGTTCACGGGCCAGGGCGATATAGGCCCGGCTTCCGGCGCAGGAATGGTCATAGACGAGGGCCGGAAGGCCATGGCTCGGCGCCTCGGAAAGCCGGACATTGCGGGGAATCACCGCCTCAAAGACCAGCGGGCCAAGGCAGGAACGGACATCTTCCGCAACCTGATCGGTCAGGCGATTGCGGCGATCGAACATGGTCAGGGCAACCCCGATGATGCCAAGATCGGGATTGAACCGCTGCTGCACCCGCTCCACCGTTTGCAACAGCTGGCTAAGCCCCTCGAGGGCAAAAAATTCGCATTGCAGCGGGACAAGCAGCGTGTCCGCCGCGCACAGCGCGTTGAGCGTCAGCAAGCCGAGCGAGGGCGGGCAGTCGATCAAGCAGATGTCATGCCCCGTATCCGTCGCCAGGGCCCGAGCGAGGCGATCAGTGCGGTTTTCAACAGCGACCAGTTCCACCTCGGCGCCCGAGAGGTCAACCGTCGCGGGAACGATGTCGAGGCCGGGAATCCGGGTTGGCGCGATGCATTCGCTCAGCGCGGTCTGCTCGACCAGCAGGTCATAGGTCGACCGTTCGCGTTCGTTCGCGCCAATGCCGATTCCGGTCGAGGCGTTGCCCTGTGGATCGAGATCGACCAGCAGGACCTTCCAACCGGTCGCGGCAAGAGCGGTGGCCAGGTTGATCGCCGTGGTGGTTTTGCCCACCCCGCCCTTCTGGTTGGCGATCGCCATGCAGATCACGGTTTTCTCCCCTTTTTACCCAACAGGTGCCCAACGATAACACCGGCATCCGGGTCTGTGAGCGATTGTTCCACGTGGAACATGTGACTCCAACCCTTCAACTCCGACAGTTCCTGCTGTGCCGAACGGCCTTTGGGCAACAGGTAGAGCGTGTCCTTTGTGGAAAAGCGTGCGGATAGATCGAGCAATCGGACGAGCGGAGCAAAAGCGCGCGCCGAAATCACGCCGCATGTCTGCGATTCCACCAGTTCGAGGCGACTTCCGATGACCCGGGCCCGATCAAGTCCAAGGGCGATTCGCGCCCGCTCAAGCCATTCGACTCGGCGGGCGCGGGATTCGACCATCACCACTTCGCATTCCGGTCGCAGTGCGGCGATCACCAGGCCGGGAAATCCGGCTCCGGTCCCGAGATCAAGCCAGGACCCAACTGTTTCACGGGGAACGTGTGGCAGCAATTGTGCCGAATCGACTATGTGCCGCTGCCAGACGATCGGCAGACTGGCTGCGGCGACCAGATTCTGACGCGCGTTCTCTTCGACAAGCAGGGTGATCAGCCGCTCGATCCGCTCAGCCGCGACGGCATCCCACTCCGGCAAGCCCGACAGCCAATCGCGCGCCTCGGTTTCGGTCGTGATCATGCCGCAAGGTCCGCACGGCGGCGCGCATGCACTAGCAGCGCGGCAAGCGCGGCGGGGGTAATTCCGGGCAAGCGACCAGCTGCTGCAAGCGTTGCCGGGCGCGCCTTGCTGAGCCGCTCAACCATTTCGCGGGAGAGCCCGGGGATCTCGCCATAGGGAAAGTCATCGCCGAGCTGCAGCGCCTCACCAGCCCGCAGATCTGCCAGTTCGGCTTCCTGCCGGGCAAGATAGGGGGCATAGGCCGCGTCTTCGGCCAGCTCTGCGGCCAGTTCCGGGTCCTGGGTAAAGTCGCTGCCAAGCCAGGGCGCGAGCGCCACCGCATCGATCCCCCCGAAGCGCAGCCACTCCCGCAAGGGCAGGCGGCCGACGTCGGCGCGCACCGGCAATCCCGCGCCAGCCAGCTCATGTCCGGTCACCGCAAGATCGAGCGCAGCATTCATCTCGCCACGCATGGTCTCGCGCCGGGCAAACCATTCGGCCCGTTCGGGACCGATGCAGCCCGCGGTGAGCGCCAAGGGGGTAAGGCGGCTTGTCGCATTGTTGGCGCGCAACCGCAGGCGATATTCGGCCCGCGCCGTCAGCATCCGGTAAGGCTCGCTCACGCCGTGGAGCGTCAGATCATCGACCATCACCGCCATGTACGAGTTGGCCCGGTCAAGCGCGATGGGATCGCGCCCCAACACCTGTGCGGCCGCCGACATGCCGGCTACCAGGCCCTGTGCTGCCGCCTCTTCATACCCGGTAGTGCCATTGATCTGGCCGGCGCAGTACAGTCCTGGGAGATCACGCAGTTCTAGGCTTGATCGCAGGGCTCGCGGATCGATGTGGTCATACTCCACCGCATAGCCGGGAACCACCATCTCAACCTGCTCAAGACCCTCCATCGTCCGCAGCATGGCCAGCTGAACATCGGCAGGCAGCGAGGTGGATATGCCGTTGGGATAGACGAGATAGGTATCCAGTCCCTCGGGCTCCAGGAAGACCTGGTGCCCATCGCGATCGCCGAAGCGGTGGATCTTGTCCTCGATCGACGGGCAATAGCGCGGCCCTTGCGCGCCGATGGCCCCAGAGAACAACGGCGAACGATGCAGATTGGCCCGGATGACGTCATGGCTCCGGGTGTTGGTGCGTGTGATTGCGCAGAACACCTGCGGCAGCACCCGGCCGGTGGCACCAGCTTTGGGCGGCAAGGCTGACATGGTCCAGTGTTCAGCGTCCGAAGGCTGTTCTTCGAGGCGGGCCCAATCAATCGTTCGGCCATCCAGCCGCGGCGGTGTGCCGGTCTTGAGCCGGGCCATGGGCAAGCTGGCCTCGCGCAGTTGTGCGGCCAACCGCTGGGCCGATTGCTCACCGATCCGGCCCCCGACAATCCGCTCCTCCCCCCGGAACAGCACGCCGCCCAGAAAGGTGCCGGTGCACAGCACCACGGCCTGGGCCGCAAGCGCGGTCCCATCGCGCAAGTCCAGTCCGGTGACGCGCCCGCCGCTCATCCGCAAGGCCGCGGCTTCGCCCTCAACCAGGGTCAGGGGGCCTTGTTGGCGCAAAAGCTGCTGGACCGCCGCCTTGAAGCGCTTGCGGTCAGCCTGGACCCGCGGCCCCTGGACGGCACTGCCCTTCGACCGATTGAGCATCCGGTAATGGATCGCGCCGGCATCGGCGGCCCGGGCGATGATCCCGTCGCAGGCATCAACCTCGCGCACCAGGTGGCCCTTGCCCAAACCGCCGATCGCCGGATTGCAGCTCATCGCCCCGATCGCATCGAGGTCAAAGCTGACCAGCGCCGTGCGCGCGCCCATGCGCGCCGCGACGGCGGCTGCCTCCACTCCGGCGTGCCCGCCGCCAACCACGATGATGTCGAATTGGTCCATCTTCGCCGCGAGCCTTAGCCGAGCGATGTTTCACGTGGAACAGGTTTTCGCAGGGCGCCTATTTCCCGATGCAGAAGCGTCCGAACAGCGCGTCGAGCATATCCTCGGTGGTGGTGCGGCCAAGCAGGCCATCAAAGGAAACCCGCGCGAGCCGGAGTGCTTCTGCAGCCAGCAGGGGATCCGCCTCCTCTGTCGCGGCCTGGAGGGCACGTGCCGCTTCGTTCAGCAAGTCATGCTGGCGCTGGTTGAGCGCGGCTTCCCCGGGCTTTGGGAGCGCCTGGCGCGCCGATTCAACCAGGTCGGCGATCAACGCATCGATACCCTCGCCTGTCACTGCTGAAATGCGGTGCCTGGCATGGACCTTTGATGCACCCTGCGGCCGGTCGCTCTGGGCAGCGATTTCCCAGGCACCGGCAGGCCCCTCACCTTCTGGCCCGAGCCACAAGACCAGGTCAGCGCGATCCAGCGCCTCGAGCGCGCGTTCGATCCCGATGGCCTCTACAACATCATCGGTTGCGTCGTGCAGACCGGCCGTATCGGCAAACAGAAATGGAATGCCCGCATAGCCAACCGGTCGGGTCAGGACATCGCGCGTCGTTCCGGCAATCGGCGTGGCGATAGCCGCCTCGGACTGCACCAAGATGTTGAAAAGTGTGCTTTTTCCGGCATTTGGCGGACCAGCGATCACGACCCGATAGCCTTCGCGAAGCGCCTCCGCCTTGGGCCGGGCAAGCCAGCTTTTCAGCTCTTCCCGCAATGCATCGATCCGCTGGAGGAAATTGCCGGGCAGCCCGGCGACATCGTCTTCATCAGCGAAATCAAGGACAGCTTCGACCGCCGCCGACAATTCAAGCAACCGTTCGCGCCACTGTTCAACCTGGCGTGAGAAGGTTCCCCCAGCCATGGCGAGGGCGGCTTGCCGCTGCAACTCGGTCTCGGCAGAGAGCAGATCGGCCAACCCTTCGGCTTCGGCAAGGTCGATCCGACCGTTGGCAAAGGCCCGGCGCGTGAACTCTCCAGGCTCTGCTGCGCGCAGGTCGGGCAACTCGCCCAGCCTGGCCAGCACGGCAGAGATTACCGCCCGCCCCCCATGCAGGTGGAGTTCCGCCGTATCCTCACCCGTTGCAGTCTGGGGGCCGGGCAGCCACAGGACCAGGGCGCGATCCAGCACCGCGCCGGTCCCGTCTCGCAGAACCGCTGTAACAGCGCGGCGATCGCTCGGTAGACGCCCGGCAAGGGCCTGCAGGGCGGTCCCGGCAGCTGGCCCGCTGATCCGGACCACCGCAATTGCAGCCGGCGGCGCGCCGCTGGACAGGGCAAAGATCGTATCAGCCATGGTCAATCAGACAAACCGAAGGGTTCAGTCTTCACCCTTCTTCTTCGTCCCGGCAGCAAAGGCCGCGCCGTTTTCGACGAATTGCTGGAACAGCTTGAGCCCCATTTGACCCATAGGGGCGATATTCTTGGCGATTTCCTGGATCTGGTCGACGTTGCCGGCGCCCTTCATGGCCTTGGAAAGGGCCTCAACATAAAACTGGTTGGCCTTGCCCACATCGGGCAAGCCAAGAAACGAGCGAGCCTCTTCCGGGGTGCAGTCGATCTCGACATTGATCTTCATCGTGGTCTCCTTGCCTATGGTCCCGGTTCCGGTCATCAGGCTGGCACAGGCCCTTGGCAAAGTCCATCCAGCCGACATAATGCCGTGCAACACCCCTTATCCATGCGGAGCTTGTCCATGGCCACGAATACCCAGATTTCCTCACTCGACGGCGGCGCACAGATTCCAGCCTATGTCGTCCGTCCGTCGGGTACGCCGAAGGCCGCCATCATCGTCATTCCGGAAATCTTCGGGGTGAATCCCGGCATCCGGCAAAAGTGCCAGAGCTGGGCCGAGGCTGGCTATCTTGCCGTCGCCCCCGATCTGTTCTGGCGGTTTGCCCCTGGGGTTGAAAACGATCCCGACGTACCAGAGCAGTTCCAGCAGGCGCTCGGCTATTTCGGCCAATATGACGCCAATGACGGGGTTCAGGATATCGAAGCGACCATCCACTGGATTCGCCGCGAGGCGGGCGTGCAGAAGGTCGGCTGCGTCGGTTACTGCCTTGGTGGCCGCCTCGCCTATATGGCGGCAGCCCGGACCGATATCGACGCATCGGTGGGCTATTACGGCGTGATGATCGACACCATGCTGAACGAAAGCCATGCCATCGCCAATCCGCTGATGCTGCATATTCCGACCGCCGATCATTTCGTCGGCCTGGAAGCCCAGGCCGCGATCCATGCAGGGTTGGACAATCACCCCAAGGTCACCCTGCACGATTACGCAGGGCTCGACCACGGCTTTGCCGCGGAAATGGGCAATCGCCGGGATGAGGCTGGTGCCCAGTTGGCCGATGGCCGGACCCGGGAATTCCTTGCGGCCAACCTAGCCTGAGCTGTAGCTGCCGATCGCCTGGAAGATCCGCGCGATAGCCGCGCGGTCTTCCTCCGGCACTTCGGGTCGCCAGATTTCAAACAGCAGCACAACGCGGCGCTGTGGCCCGTCGTTCTTTGCCTCGTGCTCGATCGAATCGTCAAAGATCAGGGGAACACCGGGATCCCAGGTGCGCGTTTCGCTGCCGACGCGCAGCCAGCAATTTGGCGCGGTGAGGATAGGAATATGGCAGATCAACCGCGTGTTGAGCATGCCACAATGCGGCTTGATATGGGTGCCGGGCAGCAGGCTTGACCAGTGGGCGTTGGGCGACCGGCCGGTGATCTGCGGCAGGGGTGCCTGTTCAAGCGCCGCAATGGTGGCCGGGCACCGCCGCGCGTTCTGCTCAACCACCGCGCCGTCGCGCCAGAAGTAAAAGGCTGACCAGTCCTTACGCTCCAGCAGGTGGTTGGCCGGCGCGGGGCGATCCGGGTTGTGGCGGACATAGGGGTCAAAGCCCGCATCGCCATCGGCGATGACCGCGGTCAATTCCTGTTGCATCGCCGGAACCTGGGCCAGCATCGCCTCAAGCCATGGGAAGTCGCCCGGATCATAAAACCGGCGCTGGGGCAGGCCGGGATAATAGAACATGGTCGGCTGCTGCAGATCGATCCGGCGCTTGCCCGTCAGCAGGTCGACAGCTTCGCGCATTGCCGGGCTGAGGTTTTCTCCCAGCTCGCCCAGCAGATGCCCGGTAAAGTCATCGGTCGCATTGCCGAGATAGGCGCGGGCATGCGCCTCCAGCTGGGCCAGTTCGGGTGGGACCCGACCATCAAAGGCCATCTGCGCCTGGGCTGTGCGATAGAAACTGATCGCCGCGCGGGCATCGCCGGCGCGTTCACGCAGCAAGCCCTTGAGCAGCAGCGCACCGACATCACGGATCTCACGGGCAAGCTGCCGATCGATTGCCGCCTCGGCAGCATCGTTCCGCCCCAAAGCCAGTTCGGCATTGGCCAGCGCCGGCCAGGGGAAGTCTGCAGGCGCAGACCCTTCGGCAGCTTCTCGCAACAGCTCGGCAGCCCGATCGATCCGCCGTTCGGCAAGGGCCTGCATCCCCTCGTTGATCAGACTGGCGCGCACGTTGCCCATGGCCACTCTTACGGCAGACTGGAACTTCGGCGCAAGCTACGGCATTCTCTGGGGAATCGCCGCAAGAAGGAGCTCAGAATGTCCACCCACCCCGGTGTTGCCGCCTGGCATGCCTATATTGGCAACGAAACCGCCGAAGCGCTGGATGCCATGCTGGCCGATGATGCGGTGTTCCATTCCCCGGTCGTCCATACCCCGCAGGTGGGCAAGGCGATCGTCAGCAAATACCTGCTCTCGGCCGCCAAGGTGTTGAACGGGGATCACTTTGCCTATGTCCGCGAGCTGGTCGATGGCGACAACGCGCTGCTCGAATTCGTGAGCGAGATCGACGGGATCACAATCAACGGGATCGATCTGATCCGCTTCGATGAACACGGCAAGATCATCGATTTCAAGGTGATGGTCCGCCCGATCAAGGCGGTCAACAAGCTGTGGGAGATGATGGCAGCACAGCTGCAGGCGGCGGAATAACCCCACCGCCTGCGCGCTGAACTTACTGGTTCATCGTCGCGAAGAAGTCTTCGTTGGTCTTGGAATCCTTCATCTTGTCGAGGAGGAATTCCATCGCGTCGATCGTGCCCATCTGCATCAGGATGCGGCGCAGGACCCACATCTTCGAGAGCTTGTCCTTGCCGACCAGCAGCTCTTCCTTGCGGGTGCCGGACTTGCCGACATCGAGCGCCGGGAAGATGCGCTTGTCTGCTACCTTGCGGTCGAGCACGATTTCAGAGTTACCCGTGCCCTTGAACTCTTCGAAGATCACTTCGTCCATGCGGCTGCCGGTGTCGATCAGCGCGGTGGCGATGATCGAGAGCGAGCCACCTTCCTCGATGTTGCGGGCCGCGCCGAAGAAACGCTTGGGGCGCTGCAGGGCATTGGCATCGACACCGCCGGTCAGAACCTTGCCCGAGCTGGGCACAACCGTGTTGTAAGCGCGGCCAAGGCGGGTGATTGAATCGAGCAGGATCACCACGTCGCGCTTGTGTTCGACCAGGCGCTTGGCCTTTTCGATCACCATTTCGGCCACCTGGACGTGACGCGTGGCGGGTTCGTCAAAGGTCGAGGAAATTACCTCGCCCTTCACCGAGCGCTGCATGTCGGTCACTTCTTCCTGGCGTTCATCGACCAGCAGAACCAGCAGGAACACTTCGGGATGGTTGTCGGTGATCGCCTTGGCGATGTTCTGCAGCAGCACGGTCTTACCGGTGCGCGGCGGAGCGACGATCAGGGCGCGCTGGCCCTTGCCCTGCGGGCTGATGATGTCGATCACGCGCGCCGACTTGTCCTTGACGGTCGGATCAAGCGTATCGAGATTCAGCCGCTCATCGGGATACAGCGGGGTCAGGTTATCGAAGTTGACCCGGTGGCGGACCACTTCGGGCTCATCAAAGTTGATGCTGATCAGCTTGGTGATCGCAAAGTAACGCTCACCATCCTTGGGGGCGCGGACTTCGCCTTCCACCGTATCGCCGGTGCGCAGACCCCATTTGCGGACCTGGTTGGGTGAAACGTAAATATCGTCGGGACCGGCGAGGTAGTTCGCTTCCGGGCTGCGCAGGAAGCCGAAACCGTCAGCCAGCACCTCGATCGTGCCCTGGCCGATGATCTCTTCGCCATCCTCGGCCAATTCCTTGAGGATCGCGAACATCAGGTCCTGGCGGCGCATCGTCGATGCGGCTTCAACCTCAAGCTCTTCGGCCATTTCGACCAGCTCGGCAGGGGTTTTCTTCTTGAGTTCTTTAAGATGCATTTCTGTTGTATTTCCGATATTTGCGCAGCAGGCGCAGGCTGTGAATGGCCGGTCGATCGATGGGCTTGGGGAAAGCGGATCGTGGCGCGCCATTCGTGTTGCGCGCCCATGCCGGTCAATGTGTCGATAGGCTGTTAGGTGAAGGTGGTCAACGCAGGATCAGAACGGTTTCACGATTACCATGATGGCGATCAGCACCGTGGCGATCCCCGGCACCTCGTTCAGAATCCGCAGGCGTTTGCCTTCCAGGCGCCGAACCCCGCGCGCCAGATCGGCAGCATAACCGGCCATCCAGACGTTATAGGCGGTCAGGATCAGCACCAGGCCAAGCTTGGCGTGAAACCACGGCTGGGTGAAAGCGCCGATGGAAAGGGCCAATGTCAGGCCAAGCAGCCAGGTCAGCGCCATGGCCGGCCAGAGGATGATCCGCAGCAGGCGGCGCTCGCGCTCAACCCAGCGGGCTTCTTCGGGCGAGCCCGGCTCGGCTTCCTGGTGGTAGACAAAAAAGCGCGGCAGCATGAACAGCCCCGCCATCCAGAAGATCACAAAGGTGATATGGCCAGCCTTGAGCCACAGATAGGTCATCGAGAGCACCCACGATAGCATTGGAACAGCATACTAGCGCTTCCAGCCGCGCACCAGCGCCAGCAATTGCCCGACATGCTCAACCGGCGTGGTCTGGCCAATGCCATGCCCCAGGTTGAACACGTGCGGGCGATCGGCGAAAGCTTCAAGGATGCGCAGCGCTTGTTGTTCAAGCTCCGCACCGCCTGCCAGCAAGAGCAAGGGATCAAGGTTGCCCTGGACCGGCATGCCCGCGGGCAATTCCCGCGCGGCCCACAGCGGATCGATCGTTTCATCGATCCCGATCGCATCCACGCCGGTCTCACGCGCATAGGCCGCCAGCTTTTCGCCGGCCCCCTTGGGAAAGCCGATCACCGGCACATTGGGATAGCGCGCCTTCAATTGCCGCACGATCGCCGCATTGGGCGCGATGACCCAGCGTTCGAATTCGCTGGGGGCAAGGCTGCCCGACCAGGAATCAAACAGCTGGACTGCTTCGGCTCCGGCCTCGATCTGACCGATCAGGTATTGAACCGTCACAGCGACGATGGCGTCAATGATCGCCTGAAAGCCGGCACGGTCACGATAGGCCAGGGCGCGGGTGTCATGCTGGTCACGGCTGCCTTCACCGGCCACCATATAGGTCGCAACGGTCCAGGGGCTGCCGGCAAAGCCCAGCAGGGTCTTGTCAGCCGGCAGGGCCGCCTTCACCTGACGGACGGTCTCATAGATTGGGCTTAGCCGCTCCGGCACGGCTGAGAGGCTCCCCAGCGATGCATCGAGCAGACGGGGCGAGAGGTGCGGACCCTCGCCCACCAGGAATTGCAGGTCCTGACCCATGGCATAGGGCACGATCAGAATGTCGGAAAACAGGATCGCCCCGTCAAAACCGAACCGGCGGATCGGCTGAAGCGTGATCTCGGCCGCAGCCTCGCTATCGTAGACCAGGTTTAGGAACCCGCCCTTGCTGGCCCGTAAGGCGCGGTATTCGGGCAGGTAACGCCCGGCCTGGCGCATTAGCCAAACTGGCCGCTCAGCCGTGTTTTCGCCAGAGAGATTACGCAGGAGCAAACCGGGCATCGCGGATTCCAATCCAATTCAAATTAGATTCTTAAAAGGTTTTTGTAGGTTGTTGGCCCTGTGGAAAGCGGGGATTGGCGCCCCTTGCCTGAATTGTCCCGGGCTGAACAGGGGCAAGCGCAGATGCGAATCCCTGTCCGGCCGCGTCAAGCAGAGGTTGTCCCCACTGTCCCCAGCCTGTGGGAATCGTTTTCCCCTTGTCCACAAGCACTGGGCGGTCTGGCCGGAAGCGGGCAGGGAATCTGTTCCCGAACTTGTCCCGAGGCTTCTCCCGTGGTTTATGCGGCCAACTGTCCACAGGGCCAGCTGGCCTGAAAGGTAGCCCAGAACAGCGATGCCGCGCCTCCACCTCCATCTCCTGTCCGATTCCACCGGCGAAACGCTGGAGATGATCGCCAAGGCTGCCTTGGCCCAGTTTGAAGGTGCCGCAGTCAGTCGACACTTCTGGCCGATGGTCCGCTCGCTCCAGCACCTGGATCGGATCATGGGTGAGGTCGCCAGCAATCCCGGGCTGGTGTTTTTCACCCTGGCCAATGCCGATATTCGCGCCCGGCTGGAAGAGCGGTGCCGCGCGCTTGGGCTTCCGGTTGTGCCGGTGCTGGACCGGGCGGTCGATGCGCTGGAATCGGCGCTGGGCCAGCATCCCCACGCCCGACCGGGGCGCCAGCACGCAATGGACGAAGCCTATTTCGCGCGGGTCGATGCCATTCACTTCACGATTGCCCATGATGATGGGGTTGCCTGGGAGGACTGGGAACAGGCGGACATCGTTCTGGCCGGTGTCTCGCGCAGTTCAAAGACGCCAACTTCGATCTATCTGGCCAACCGGGGTTACAAGGTTGCCAACATTCCGATCGTGGTTGAAAGCCCGCCGCCACCGGCGTTGTTCGGGTTGAAGCATCCGCTGGTGATCGGTTTGACCACGGCGCCCGAACGGCTGGTTCAGGTCCGCCGCAACCGCCTGCTCTCGCTCAACCAGGCGCCGGAGACGGCTTATGTCGATCAGGACCAGGTCACCCGCGAAGTGCAGTATGCCCGGCGGATGTTTGCCGATAATGGCTGGCCGGTGATCGACGTCACCCGGCGATCGATTGAGGAAACCGCCGCCGCCGTGATCAATATCTACAACGAAGCCCACGCCGGGGAGGAACAGCGATGACCGCGCTGGTCCTCGCTTCACAAAGTGCCTCGCGCCAGGCGATGCTGACCGATGCCGGGGTGCCCTTCACCGCCCGCCCGGCCGATGTCGATGAGCGGACGCTGGAAGATGCGCTGACCGATGCAGAGCCGCGCGCGGTTGCGCTGGCCCTCGCCCGGGCCAAGGCCTTGGCGGTGGCGGAGGGCGGGGCTGATTGGGTGCTCGGCAGTGACTCGCTGGTCTCCGTTGCCGGCCGTCGGTTCAATAAGCCGCGCAGTCTTGAGGAAGCCGCCGCACACCTGCGGTTCTTCTCGGGCAAGGTGATGGAACTCCACAGCGCCGCTGCCCTGGCGCGCGGCGCCCAGGTCGATTGGGACCATGCCGATGTCGCGCGGCTGCAGGTGCGTGAGCTGTCCGATGCCTTTATCGAGGGCTATCTGGCCACCGAATGGCCCGCGGTCAGCGGCTGCGTTGGCGTGTTTCGGATCGAGGCGCTGGGGGTGCAACTGTTCGACAGCATCGACGGCAACCATTTTACCGTGCTGGGCATGCCCCTGTTGCCGGTCCTGGGCGCGCTCCGCCAAAGGGGTGTGCTGCCAGCATGACAATGCCATATGCTGAAGTAATCGGCGATCCGATTGTCCAATCCAAAAGCCCTGTGATCCACGGCTTCTGGCTCGGCCTGTTGGGGATCGATGCCGAATACCACCGCTGCCATGTTACGGCCGAAGGGCTTGCCGCCTATCTGGCCGCGCGGCGCGGCGATGCTGCATGGCGCGGGTGTAACGTGACCATGCCGCACAAGCAGGCGATCATGCCGCTGCTCGACCGGATCGATGACGAGGCCGCGCGGATTGGCGCGGTCAATACCGTGGTGCGCGAAGCCGATGGCAGCCTGACCGGCTACAACACCGATGCACCGGGCTTCCTGGAACCGGTCCGGCCGCTGCTGGGCGATGAGCCCTATCGCTTTGCCTATGTGATCGGCACGGGCGGTGCAGCGCGGGCGATTATCGATGCGCTGTTCCATGCAGAATTCATGATCTGGTCGATCAGCCGCAACCCGGCCAAGGCCAAGGCCGAATTTGGGCACTATCTGGGCGATGACCCCGAATTCCTGATCGACATTGCCGAGCTTCAACCGGGCCCGCTGCGTCCGGCTGATCCAGACGTGTTCAGCCTGATCGTTAATGCCACCCCGCTCGGCATGAGCGGCCATGCCCCGCTGGACCTGCCGTGGGGCGGGTTCCTCGGCAATGCTACGGTCTATGACATTGTCACCGCACCCGCCGATACCACCCTGCTCCAGCAGGCCCGCGCCCAAGGCCTCGAGACGATCGACGGGCTGGCCATGCTGATCGGGCAGGCCGCTGTCGCTTTCGAAAAGTTCTTTGGCGCGCCGGCACCGCGCGACCGCGATGCCGAATTGCGCGGGTTGATGACGCAATGAGCCGCCCGTTCATCCTTGGCCTGACCGGCTCGATCGGCATGGGCAAGTCGGCCGTTGCGGCCATGTTGCGTGGGCTTGGCGTGCCGGTGTTCGATGCCGATGCCGCCGTGCATGAGCTGCAGGGGCCGGGCGGTGCCTGCGTGGGCCCGATTGAGCGGGCCTTTCCCGGAACGACCGGACCGCAAGGTGTCGATCGGCAAAAGCTGGGCGCGGCGGTGTTCGGCAATCCCGCGGCGCTCAAGCTGCTTGAATCCATCGTCCATCCCGAAGTCGCCGAAATGCGCCGGGCCTTCCTGGCGGATAATGCCACCGCGCCGCTGATCGTCTTCGACATTCCGCTGCTGTTTGAAAAGACCGGCCATCACGGGCTCGATGCCGTCGCCGTGGTCTCGGCGCCTTATGCGCAACAGCGCGAACGGGTGCTCGCCCGGCCGGGCATGACCGAGGAAAAATTTGCCCAGATCCTGCAGCTGCAAGTGCCCGATGCCGAGAAGCGGGCGCGCGCGGACTATGTCATCGATACCGGCACTTCGCTCGCCGAAACCCGCCATGCGGTACAGCAGCTGGTCCACACAATCGTATCGGAGCAGATTTAGTCGAGTCGACCCCTTGCCAGTCAGGAAAACGGGGCCGATATCAGGTTGGTAATGCGTGAGATCATTTTCGACACCGAAACCACGGGACTTGATCCCAGGAGCGGTGACCGGCTGGTGGAAATCGGCTGCGTCGAAATGATCAACCGGGTGACCACCGGCGCCACCTTCCACTGCTATCTCAATCCCGATCGCGACATGCCTGCCGCCGCCGAAGCGGTCCATGGCCTGTCCGCCACCTTCCTGTCGGACAAGCCGCGCTTCCATGAAAAGGCCGCCGAATTCCTGGAATTCATCGGGGATTCGATGCTGGTTGCGCATAACGCCGGATTCGATTTCGGCTTCATCAACATGGAGCTGGAAAAGTGCGGGCTCGATCCGCTCGGCCGCGAACGGATGATCGATACGGTGGCGCTCGCCCGCATCCGCCATCCCGGCGCGAAGAACTCGCTCGACGCCCTCTGCACCCGCTACGGCATCGATCGCAGCCATCGCACGCTGCACGGCGCATTGCTTGACGCGGAACTGCTGGCGCAGGTCTATGTTGAACTGACCGGTGGCCGGCAGATCGGGCTGGAACTCGCGGCTGAATCGGTCGGGTCCGATCTGGCCGAACCGGTCGCCCGGGTGCAGCGTGAGCGGCCATTCCGCGCCGCCCGGCCGCACGCGCCAAGCGAGGCGGAACTCGCCGCCCACGCCCAGTTTCTCGACACGCTCAAGGAGCCACTCTGGAGGTCTTGAGCAGGTTGGGTTGATACGGAGGAGAAGTCTTATGGATATCCGCGTTTCCGGCCACCAGATTGAGACGGGTGAGGCACTGCAGGCCCATGCCCAGGAACGGCTGTCCGGGATTGTTGGCAAGTACTTCTCGCGCGCGCTGTCTTCGACGATCACGTTCAATCGCGCGCCCGCCGGGGCCTTTCGCGCCGATATCGTCACCCATGTCATGCAGGGGCTGGTGCTGAAGGGTGCGGGAATTGCCCACGATGCCCACATCGCCTTCGATCAGGCCGCCGAAAAGATCGACAAGCAGCTGCGCCGCTACAAGCGCCGCCTGAAGGACCGCCACGAAGCCGCCCAGCATGCCGTGAAGACCGAGGAGGCGGCCTATACCGTCTTTGTCGAACCCGATGCCGAGGTTGAGGAAGTGACGATCGACGCCCCGGTGGTGATCGCGGAAACCCGGGTCGATGTTCCCGAAGCGACGGTATCGGACGCGGTGATGATGCTCGATCTGCGCAACACCAATGCCCTGTTGTTCAAGAACGCCGGTACCGGCAAGCACAACATGGTCTACCGCCGCGGGGATGGCTCGATCGGATGGGTTGAACCTTCCTGATCAAGGGTCTATGGGCCGCGCAACCTTTGGTGGGGGTGAGGGGTTGATGGTGCGGACGCGTTTCCGCCGCCCTTGCCCCTTGGTCGCGCCAAGCCCACCAGTTTCGGACATATTCCACTGCCATGACCGGACTTTTCACGCTCTCGCCCGATGCTGTCGCCACCGTAGCGGCGGACAGCAAACAGGCGATTCTTGAGCAGCTTTCGCAGCGATTCGCCTCTGTTTACGGGCTTGACCCGGTCATCGTGCTGGAACGGATCGAAGAGCGTGAGCGGCTGGGAAGCACCGGATTTGGTCGCGGCGTGGCGATCCCGCACGCCCGCCTACCGGGTTTGCCCCGTCCGGTGGCGGTGTTCCTGCGGCTTGATGCCCCGGTTGCGTTTGATGCGGCCGACGGGATGCCCGTGGGACTGGTGTTTGGCCTGCTCTCGCCGGAGTCGGCCGGGGCGGCGCACCTTCACGCGCTCGCCGCGATCAGCCGGATGATGCGCGACGACGCCATGCACGCCGCCCTGGCCGAAGCGCCGGGGGCCGAGGCGCTTTACGCCCTGCTCGCCAATGTCATCGACCGCAACGCTGCCTGAGCCGACGCCCAGCGGCGCCGCTGTTCACTGGCGCGCGCTGGAAAGCCTCTATGCTTCGGCGCCGGTCAACCGGCTGTTTGATTCCGAACTGACCGTTACCGGTGAAGGTGCGGCACGAATTGCCTTCACGGTCGATGAATCCTGTTTCCACGCCGCCGGTGCGGCCCATGGCACGATCTATTTCAAGATGCTGGATGACGCGGCCTTCTATGCCGCCAATACCCTGGTTACCGATCGCTTTCTCCTGACCACGGCCTTCAACCTCCACTTCACCAAGCCCGTCCGCGCCGGACGGGTGGTGGCCGAGGGGCGCTGGGTCTCGGGTCGCAAGCGGGTGCTGGTGGCGGAAAGCCGGCTGGTCGATGCCGAGGGCGAGGAGATTGGCCGCGGCACCGGCACCTTCATGCGCAGCCGGATCGCCCTGTCAGGGCTGTCCGGCTATGCCGCTGGTATGCAGGCGGCGGCAGGCTGAGCGGCGAGCCCCGCCTTCCCGCCCACCTTGAGGTCGGGGCGCTGATCCGCCGAGTCGGGGCCGAGGGCGGCTTTGCCAGTGTGCTCCACAAGGGTGAGCCCGATGCCGGGACAGTGCTGCTCGTCCTGCTCGAACGCGGCGGAAATGCGCGGGTTTATGAACGGATGCCGCAAGCTGACGGCACGCGTGGATGGGTGCTGTCGAGGGCTGACCCGGACAACAAAAGTGAATTGCAGGAATGGCTTGATCGGCGCAGCGATCAGGACCCCGACCTGTGGATTGTTGAACTGGACATCGCGAACGGTGAACGGTTCATCGGAATAGCCTGACCCTTAGGTTGACTCTGCTGCACTGCGGAATCAAGGGGCCGGACCTTTGTTTTTGCGCAGGCGGCGCGGGTGGCATTTCAGCCTTCCACGTTAGCACGCAGACGGGGGACAACCGGCAGGTTTTTCGGCCGGGGGCAGTTTGATCTCGGTTTTTCCGCCCCCGTCTCAGCCTGTGTCAGGTCGGTCCACCGCCCAATAAGACGGCTTAATGCTTCGCATTTCGAATAGTACCAAGCTTAACCGCGCCAGCCTTGCGGCTGTCGTCGCGACTGCTTCGATGATTCTTTTCAGCGCCGATGGTTCGGGCGCGGCAGCACAGGCCCTGCAGCCTGCTGCGAACCAGACGGAACCCACCCTCCCCACAGTTTCCCAGCCGGTTCCGCAGGCCGAAGTGGCCGCAACCGCTGATGATGAGGCTGCAAGCCTGGCCGAGCTCGTGGCCGCGCAGCCAGAACCTGCCGAACTTTCGCGCGAACTCACCTGCCTTGCCAGCGCCATTTACCACGAAGCCAAGAGCGAGTCGTTCAACGGCCAGCTGGCAGTTGGCCGCGTGATCGTTGCCCGTTCGAAGTCGGGCCGGTTTGCCGACACCTATTGCGGCGTGGTTTTCCAGCCCTCGCAGTTCTCTTTTGTTCGTGGCGGCAGCCTGCCGGCCGTGCCGAAGGCTTCGCGCCAGTGGAAGACCGCCGTGGCCATCGCGCAAATCGCGCATGAAGGGTCGTGGCGCAGCCCGGTTGAAGGCGCGCTCTACTTCCACGCCGCTTTCGTCAGCCCCGGCTGGCGGCTGACCCGAATGGCCCGGGTCGATAACCACGTGTTCTATCGCTAAGCGGGTTGGGGGGCTGCGGCCCCCCTTCTTCTATCAGCCGGCCGGGTGGAGCTCGATCCACACCGGGGCATGATCGCTGGCCTTTTCCCGGCCACGGTATTCCTTGTCGACCCCGCAGGCCTTGAGCCGGTCCGCCAGTTCGGGTGACAACAGGGCGTGGTCGATCCGGAAGCCGTGATCGCGCTGCCAGGCACCCGCCTGATAATCCCAGAAGGTCCAGACCCCGCCGCCCGGATTGTGCGTGGCAATCGCGTCGGTCCAGCCATCGGCCAGCAACCGCATATAGGCATCGCGGGATTCGGGCTGCATCAGGGCATCATCGGCCATCGCGGCGGGAGCCCAGACATCGCGGTCGGTTGGTATCACGTTGTAATCGCCCAGCACCACAGCCGGGACTTCCTCGGCCTTGATCGCCTGCATGCGGGCGCGCAGCCGCTCCATCCAGGCCAGCTTGTAATCGAACTTCGGTCCGGGCTGGGGGTTGCCGTTCGGCAGGTAGATGTTGACGATCCGGGTCTCAAATACCTCAACCTCGAGGTAGCGGGCATGCTCGTCAGTCGGATCGCCGGGCAAGCCCTGCTGAACCACCTTGGGCGTCGTGCCATCGGCCAGCACGGCCACCCCGTTAAAGCCTTTTTGCCCGTGCCAGACCGCGTGATAGCCGATCTTTTCAAACTCGGCGGCGGGAAACCCCTCGTCCTGGGTCTTGATTTCCTGCAGGCAGGCAACCGCGGGGCGGGTCTCTTCCAGCCATTCCAGCAGGCGCGGCAGACGGGCCTTGATCCCGTTGATGTTGAAGCTGGCTATTCTCATTTGCAATGTCCGGCAAAGCTGCCGCTTTGCCTTGCACAACGCCAGCCCACTCCCCCGGCCCAGCCACCCAACAGGGTACGCTCAGGGTGGTTGGGCCGGGGGAGTGGGCTGGCGTTGCCCGAGACGTCTGTCGAGCAAATCATACGGCGAAACTGGAACCGCAACCGCAACCTGCGGCCGCAAGCGGATTTTCGACCTTGAACGCCGAGCCGCCCAGTGAATCGACAAAATCGACCACACTGCCAGCGACGAGATCGAGGCTGACCGGATCGACCACCAGCTTTACGCCATCGGTTTCGACCACCAGGTCATCGCCCTCGATGCACTCCGCCAGACCGAACCGGTATTGGAACCCCGAACAGCCCCCGCCTTCGACCGAAAGGCGGAGCGCAGCCGGCTTGCCTTGCTTTTCGGCAATCAGCGCCACGCGCTTGGCCGCCGCCGGGCTGAGAGTCATCGTCGGAGCATCCATCATGCTGATGTAGGCCGCGGCAGACCCACTCGCAAGGCCGGCGCAGCCAGTCAGGCGCTTTGGATATAGCTACGCATGGCCTGGGCTTCGGATTCGATCCGCTCGATCCGGTGTTTGACGAGATCGCCGATCGAGATGAACCCGACCATTGCTCCGCCCTGCACCACCGGCAGGTGCCGGATCCGCCGCCGGGTCATCAGCGCCAGAGCCGAAAGCACCTCGGTTTCCGGATCAACAGTGATCACCGGTGCAGTCATCGCCGCGCCGACCGGACCGTCCAACATCGCGCCGCCCTGCCCAGCCAGGCCGTAAACCACATCGCGTTCCGAAAAGATGCCGACGATTGCGCCGGCCTGCATGACCGGCAAGGCGCCGATGCGTTTTTCGGCCAGCAGCGCAACCGCTTCGCGCACCGTGGCCGTGCTTTCGATGGAGATAATGGGGCTGCTGCGCCCCGCAATCAGGCGGGCAATAGTCATAACGATACTCCCCTCTAGGACCGCGAGGATGACACGAAGCAGCCGGATTGGCGAGTCCGGGACCAACGTCCACTTGCGCAGTCCGGCCGGGAGGCGCAAAGGCGCGGCGATGACCCAATCTCCGCTCGACAACCCGGAAATCGCCGCCATCGCCTGGGCCCGCTACAAGCGCCTGCTCAAACGTTGGGGCCTAGTGACCCTCGCGGTCTGCGTGGTGCTGATTGCCTACCTTGCCTGGCAGTTCGGGCTGCCTTCGATTCACCTGTATATTGCGACGGTGCTGGGCATTGCCGGGGTGATCATGCTGACCGTGGCCCTGATGGCGCTGCTGTTCCTGTCCAGCGGCACCGGCCACGACGAGTCGATCGACGATCGCGACTAGGGCTTAGGCGGGGGATTGAGCCGGTACTCCGCAACCGGCACGCCGCCGATCAGGTGTTCCTGAATGATCCGTTCGAGCACCGCCGGGGTGCAGGAATGATACCAGGTCGGACCCGGCCAGACGACGGCCACCGGCCCCAAGGCGCAGACGCGCAGACAACCCACTTTATTGCGCAGCACGCCGGTGTGGCCACCCAGCCCCAGTTCGCCAAGCCGTTTCTTCAGGAACAGCCAGGCTTCATGGCCGGTGGCGCGGTCACAGCACTTGGGTTCATCCGGATCGGCGCAGAGGAATATCTGCCAGCGCGTTTCAAACCCGCCCAGCCGCGCCAGCGTGCGCTCGGCAAGCTCAAGCTCAGCCGGATCGACCGATGCGGACAGGGCTCAGCCCCTCTTGCCCACGATCCGGGCGATCTCGGCGGCGACCATCCGCTCAACCAGGGTCGGCAGGTTCTTGTCGAGCCATTCAGCCAGCGCCGGACGGAGCAGTTCGCGGGTCAGCCCTTCGAGCGAGGTTTCGCCCGAGCGGACGATCTGCGGCGGCACGCCCGGTTCGGCCAGCATGGCCAAGGCCGCCAGCGATTCGCGCATCGAGCTGGCGGTGTTCTCTGGCAGCAGCGGGTCTGCCGCGCCATCCTCGACCAGTTCGGCCGAGGCATCGAGTTCAAAGACATCGTCTTCGTCAAACGATGCGGCGGGATCGGTCTTGAGGCCGCGCTCTTCGCGCTCCTTGCGTTCCACGGCGGCGCCGGCGCGATTATCCCGCGCGATCACCTTTTTGATCGAATCGAGAATTTCCTCGACCGACGGTTCACCTGACTGGCGCATGGCAGAAGCCCCCGTTTGTCCCGCCCGGGACAGAATCACTTAGAGGCTACTGTCCCGTCCTGCGGCTTTGAGTCAACGGTGCGTGTCGCTTGCGGTTTCGGCGCGGGATCGGTTGCCCAGTCAAAGATATTGCCGGCGACGCGATCGTAATTCGTTTCAGGATCGTACAGCGCCCCGCCATCAAGCCCCAGATCGCGGGCTTCCGCCTTGCCCATTGCGGCCAGCAGGTTGAACCCGGCAACGTAGCCGTTGCGTTCGGCGGTCGCGAGCTGGACCTGCGCGCTGAGCAGTTCCTGCTCGGCGTTCAGGATGTCGAGAATCGTGCGATTGCCAACCGTGTTTTCGGCGCGAACGCCTTCAAGGCTGAGCTGCGCGGCCGCCACTGCGGCGCGGTTGGCGGCGATGATCTCATTCGCCGCGAGGTGTTGGGCATAGGCTGCCCGGACATTGGCAACGACCGCTCGCTCGATCGCGATTTCCTGCTCAAGCTGGGCACCCTCGCGGGCCTGGGCCTGGCGCTTCTGCGCGGCGGGCAGGCCACCCTGGAAAATCGGCACGGTTGCGCGCACGCCCACCTGGGCAGTGGTGTCGGTCTGCGGCAGGGTGGCGGAGATGGGTCCGCCCAATGTCCCATAGTAATTGGTATAGGTGCCGTTCGCGAAGAGGCTGACCGTCGGGAGCCGGTTGGCCCCGGCCGCTTTCGAATCGAATCCTGCGGCCTTCGAACGCTGGCGGG
>JBEEIN010000111.1:0-4685 GCA_041169825.1 Pseudomonadota bacterium | reverse complement strand
GCTCGGTTTAGCCACCGGTTGCGTTTTAGCCTTTGGAGTTGCCCCCCGCACGGTCGGTGCGGGGCGGCGCTGTGGCTTAGATGTGGATCGGCTTACCGGTAACCGCCATGGCCGCTTCCTTAACCGCTTCGCTGTGGGTCGGGTGCGCATGGCAGGTATAGGCGATGTCTTCGCTCGTCGCGCCGAATTCCATCGCCTGGGTAGCCTGGGCAATCATCGTTCCGGCAACGGTCGCGATGCACCACACGCCCAGCACCTTGTCGGTCTTGGCATCGGCGATGATCTTCACAAAGCCGTAGGGCTCGTGGTTGGTCTTGGCGCGGCTGTTGGCCATCATCGGGAACTTGCCGACCTTGATCTCGCCCTTTTCGCGGGCCTGCTCTTCGGTCAGGCCAACCCCGGCGAATTCGGGCGTGGTATAGACCACACCCGGGATCAGATCGTGGTTCACGATTCCCGTCAGCCCGGCGATGTTCTCGGCCACGGCAATGCCCTCGTCTTCGGCCTTGTGCGCCAGCATCGGGCCGGGGATGCAATCGCCGATCGCCCAGACGCCATCCACCTTGGTGCGGAAATCGTGGTCCGTTTCAATCTGACCGCGGGCGTTGAGCGCCAGCCCGATCTTGTCGAGGCCAAGGCCATCGGTGTGCGGACGGCGGCCAATCGCCACCAGCACGCAATCGGCTTCCAGTGTTTCGCTGGCACCGCCCTTGGCCGGTTCCAGCGTCAGCGTGGCCTTCTTGCCCTTGACCACCGCGCCGGTCACCTTGGTGCCCAGCTTCAGCTCCATGCCCTGCTTCTTGAAGATCTTGGCGGCTTCCTTGCGGATATCGCCATCCATGCCGGGTAGCAGCTGGTCCAGGAATTCGACCACGGTGACCTTGGCCCCCAGCCGGCGCCAGACCGAACCCATTTCTAGCCCGATCACGCCGCCGCCGATCACCACCAGGTGCTCGGGAACCTTCGCCAGCGCCAGCGCGCCGGTGCTGTCAACGATCACGCCCTTGTCGTTATCGACCTCGACCCCGGGAAGGGGCGTGACGCTCGATCCGGTGGCGATCACCACGTTCCTGGCGGTGTAGTCCTTACCGGCAACGGTGACGGTGTGGGCATCCTTGAACGCGCCATAGCCCTTCAGCCAATCGACCTTGTTCTTCTTGAACAGGTATTCGATCCCCTGGGTCAGGCCCTTCACGGCATCGGCCTTGTCAGCCTGCAGAGCAGCAAGGTCCAGTTCGACCTTGCCCAGCTTCACGCCGTAACGGGCGAGGGTGCCATTGGCGGCTTCTTCGAACTTTTCCGACCCGTGCAGCAGCGCCTTCGACGGGATGCAGCCAACGTTGAGGCAAGTCCCGCCCAGCGTCTCGCGCCCTTCAACGCAGGCCGTCTTCAGCCCCAGCTGCGCCGCGCGGATTGCGCCGACATAGCCGCCGGGACCAGCGCCGATGACGATAAGGTCGTAGTCGTATTCAGCCATGATGGCCTCCGTTGCGCGCCGGCTTCGACAAGCTCAGCCTGAGCGGGCCTTGGTAGTCAAAATTCAGCACAACACCCGCTCATCCTGAGCCTGTCGAAGGATGTTGCACAAGCCTTGCCTCAAAGGTCGATCAAAATCCGAGTCGGATCTTCGATCGCTTCCTTGATGATCTTCAGCGCGGTCACGGCTTCGCGGCCGTCAATCAGGCGGTGGTCATAGGACAGCGCCAGGTACATCATCGGGCGGATCACGATCTGGCCGTTGCGGACGACCGGGCGGTCCTCAATGCGGTGCAGGCCCAGCACGGCCGACTGCGGCGGGTTGATGATCGGGGTGCTCATCAGGCTACCGAACACGCCGCCGTTGCTGATGGTAAAGGTGCCACCAGCCATGTCGGCCATGGTCAGCGTGCCTTCCTTGGCCTTCTTGCCATAGTCACCGATTGCCTTTTCGATCCCGGCAAAGCTCAGGTCCTGGCAATCGCGCACGACCGGCACGACCAGGCCGTTGGGAGCCGAAACCGCGACCGAGATGTCGATGTAGGGGTGGTAGACGATCTCGTCGCCTTCGATCCGGGCATTGACCGCCGGAATGTCCTTCAGCGCCAGACAGGCTGCCTTGGCGAAGAAGCCCATGAAGCCCAGCCGCACGCCGTGCTTCTTTTCAAACGCGTCCTTATAGGTGTTGCGCGCCTCGATTACGGCCGACATGTCGCAATCGTTGAAGGTGGTGAGCAGGGCAGCGGTGTCCTGGGCGTCCTTCAGGCGGCGGGCGACAGTCTGGCGCAGGCGGGTCATCTTGACGCGCTCTTCACCACGGCTGCCCGCAGCGGCCGGGGCGCTGGCCGGAGCAGCGGCGGCAGGGGCCGGTGCCGCGCTCTTGGCGGCGGCGGCGGCAACCACGTCTTCCTTGGTCAGGCGACCGTCCTTGCCGGTGCCCTTGATCGCGGTGGGATCGACCCCGTGTTCCAGCACGGCGCGACGCACGGCCGGGGAAAGCACGGCGGCATCGCCAGCCGGGGCTGCGGCGGGCGCTGCCGGGGCAGGTGCCGGGGCCGAGGCCGGCGCTGCGGCGGCCGGAGCAGCAGCCGCGGCGCTGCCGCCGGCCTCAACCGTTGCGATCACGGCGCCAACCGAAACGTTGTCACCCACCTTGGCCAGGTGCTGGCCCATCACGCCGGCGACCGGCGAAGGGACTTCAACCGCAACCTTGTCGGTTTCAAGGCTGGCAATCGGCTCGTCGAGCGCGACCGGTTCACCCGGCTGCTTCAACCATTCGCCGATGGTGGCTTCGGCAACGCTTTCGCCCAGGGTCGGGACTTTGACTTCGGTAGACATGATTTGCTTCCTCAGGCTTTCTTCTGCCGGCGGATTTCGGAACGAACCGAGGTGCCCAGCGCATGGCCGATCAGGGCGCCCTGTTCACTGGCGTGGCGGCTGGCGAGGCCCGTGGCGGGTGATGCGCTGGCGGCGCGGCCGGCATAGCGGGCGCGGGCCACCTTGCTCTTGGCCGCGGCTAGGGCTTCCTCGATCATCGGTTCGACGAAGAACCACGAACCATTGTTCTTGGGTTCTTCTTGGCACCAGACCACCTCTTCCAGGTTCTTCATCCGCGACAGGCGCAGCGCCAGCGGATCGCCCGGGAAGGGATAGAGCTGTTCGATCCGGATGATCTGGGTATCGGTGATCCCGGCCGCATCGCGGGCTTCCATCAGGTCATAGGCGACCTTGCCGGAACAGAGGATCACGCGGCGGGTCTGGTCATCGGCCGCGCCGTTGATGTCCGACAGGATCCGCATGAAGTGCCCTTCGCCCACGAATTCGTGCGCCTCGCTCTTCGCCAGCGGGTGGCGCAGCAGCGACTTGGGGGTCATGATGATCAGCGGCTTGCGGAACGGACGGTGCATCTGCCGACGCAGCACGTGGAAGTAGTTCGCCGGCGTGGTGATGTTGCAGACCTGGATATTGTCCTGTGCGCAGAGCTGCAGGAACCGCTCAAGCCGGGCCGACGAGTGTTCCGGACCCTGGCCTTCATACCCATGCGGCAGCAGCATGACCAGGCCATTGGCGCGCAGCCACTTGGCTTCTGACGCGGCAATGTACTGGTCGATCATGATCTGCGCGCCGTTGGCGAAATCGCCGAACTGCGCCTCCCACAGCACCAGCGTCTTCGGATCGGCGCTGGCATAGCCGTATTCGAAGCCCAGTACGCCGTATTCGGACAGCGGACTGTCGTGCACTTCGAACTTGCCGTGCGGCACGGTCGAGAGCGGCACGTACTTGTGCTCGTCGGTCTGGTCGACCCAGACGGCATGGCGCTGGCTGAAGGTGCCACGGCCCGAATCCTGCCCTGACAGGCGGATATTGTACCCTTCCGATGCCAGGCTGCCGAAGGCGAGGGCCTCGCCGGTCGCCCAGTCGAACCCGGTGCCGGTGGTGAACATCTCGCGCTTTGCGTCGAGCACGCGGGCCAGCGTCTTGTGGATCGTCAGCCCTTCGGGAACCGTGGTCAGCGTGCGGCCCAGGCTGTCGAACAGCTTCTGCTCGATCCCGGTGGCCACGTTGCGGCGCGCGGTTTCCGGATCGGCCGGCTTGTTGAGGCCCGTCCAGCGCCCGGCGAACCAGTCGGCCTCGTTGGCCTTATAGCCCTTGGCCGAATCGAATTCCTGTTCAAGCACCTGGGTAAAGCGCATTTCGGCTTCACCGGCCCAGTTGGCATCGATCACGCCCTGGCTGATCAGGCGATCGGCATAGAGCTTGGCCACGCCCGGATGCTGGCGGATCTTCTGGTACATCAGCGGCTGGGTAAAGCCCGGTTCGTCGCCCTCGTTATGGCCGAAGCGGCGATAGCACCACATATCGACCACGATGTCGCGGCCAAAGGTCTGGCGATAGTCGATCGCCAGCTTGCAGGCGAAGGTCACCGCTTCCGGATCATCGCCGTTGACGTGCAGGATCGGCGCCTGAACACCCTTGGCCACGTCTGAGGGATAGGGCGACCCGCGCGAGAACTGCGGGCTGGTGGTAAAGCCGATCTGGTTGTTGATGATGAAGTGGATGCACCCGCCGGTGTTATAGCCCTTCACACCCGAGAAGCCGAAGCATTCCCAGACGATGCCCTGGCCGGCAAAGGCGGCGTCGCCGTGGATCAGCACCGGCAGGACCTGCTTGTGCTTGGCATTGCCGTTTTCGTCGCGGCCGATGTCGTC
>JBEEIN010000110.1:0-9236 GCA_041169825.1 Pseudomonadota bacterium | reverse complement strand
AGGAACTTTTCGCCCATCGCGCTGAAGGCCAGGGCATCGACATCGAACATCGCCAGTTCCGCCCGCAGCAGCGGGTCTTCCAGCCCATTGCGCTTGGCAAAGGCGCCGATGGTGTTGAGTCGGTCGTTGCCACCCGCACCCGAGATCATCTCGCGCTCATGGCCGAGCAGATATTTCGCCACGTCCCAGCCGCGGTTCAATTCGCCCACGATCTGGTGCTTGGGCACCTTCACATTGTCGAAGAAGGTTTCGCAGAACGGCGAGTTTCCGCTGATCAGCAGGATCGGCTTGGTGCTGACACCCGGGCTTTCCATGTCGAACAACAGGAACGAGATGCCCTGATACTTGTTGGTCTTGTCAGTGCGGACCAGGCAGAAGATCCAGTCCGCCTTGTTGGCATAAGACGTCCAGATCTTTTGGCCGTTGACGACCCAGTGATCGCCCTTGTCCTCGCCATAGGTCTGCAAGGAGACGAGGTCAGAGCCCGAACCCGGTTCGGAATAGCCCTGGCACCAGCGGATTTCGCCGCGGGCGATCTGGTTCAGATAATGCACCTTCTGCTCTTCGGTGCCGAATTTCAGCAGGGCCGGACCAAGCATCCAGATCCCGAAGCTGGACAGCGGCGGGCGGGCGCCGATGCGGTTCATTTCCTCACGCCAGATCTTGGCTTCAGCCGGGCTCATCCCTGCGCCGCCATAGGGCTTGGGCCAATCGGGCACGGTATAGCCCTTGGCCGCGCAGCGTTCGAGCCACAGCTTCTGCGCCTCGTTCTTGAACTGGAACTTGCGGCCACCCCAGCAGATGTCGTCATCGCCGCGGGCAGGCTCGCGCATCTCGGCAGGGCAGTTTTCTTCAAGCCAGGCGCGGATTTCGGCCCGGAAGCCATCAAGGTCAGACATGTGGCAGACTCCTCTCTTAACCGAGAGGTTAAAGCGAGTCGGCCCGCTTTCGCAAGGCCGCATTTCCGCCGCTTTGGCGGGCCGCATCGGAAGGCCCGCTTGCCGTAAGGGAAAGCGGAACCCCGTTGACCGAGCGCCGCTCTGCCCTAAGCTGGCGGCAAACTAGATAAAGGGATCAGAGGATATGCGCTTCGCAGGCAAGGTCGTCGTCATCACCGGTGCGGCATCGGGTATCGGCCGCGAAACGGCGAAGCTTTTCGCCAAAGAGGGCGCGAAGGTTTTCGCCGCTGACCTCGATCTGGCCGGGGTCCAGTCGCTGGCTGCCGAGCTCCCCGATATTGTGCCCGTCGCCTGTGATGTTTGCGATGTGGCCCAGATCAAGGCGCTGATGGATCAGGCCGGCGCGGCTGGCGGGATCGATGTGGTGTTCAACAACGCCGGGGCCGGCGGTGCGCGCGAACCGATTGACGAGATTGACGCCGACAGCTGGGATCGCACCTTTCACCTGCTGCTGCGCTCTGTCGCCATGGGGATTCGCTATGCCGCACCCTATATGAAGGGGCGACCAGGGGCGGCGATCGTCAACACCAGCTCGGTTGCCGCGGTCGGCCCGGGCTATTCGCCCACCGCCTATGCCGTGGCCAAGGCCGGCGTGCTCCATCTGACCAAGTGCGCGGCCACCGATCTGGCGCAATATGGCATCCGGGTGAACGCGGTGCAGCCGGGCTTCATCAACACCAACATCTTCTCTGCCAGCCTGGAAGTGGGTGAGGCTGACAAGGCGACAGTCAATGCAATGATCGCCCAGATGTCGAGCCACGCCCAGCCGGTGGCGCGTGGCGGCCAGCCCCGCGACATTGCTGAGGCCGTGGCGTTCCTGGCCAGCGAGGCCGGCAGTTTCATGACCGGAGCCTCGATGATCGTCGATGGCGGCATCACGGCCGGCCCACGCCATTCCTGGGACCCCGAAGCGCCCGGCCTGTTCGACACGATCCAGCAGTTCCTGGAAGCCAAGCAGTGACCCCGATCGAGGGCCGCGTCCCGACGCGCCTCGCGATCTTTCACGGGCTCGGTTCGATCGCCTATGGCGTGAAGGACAACGGGCTCGCGACCTTCCTGTTGCTGTATTACAATCAGGTCCTGGGCATGAACGCCACGCTGGTCAGCCTGGCGCTGATGCTGGCGCTGGTGATCGACGGGGTGATCGATCCGGTGATCGGCTACCTCTCTGACCGTACCTACAGCCGCTGGGGCCGACGCCTGCCCTGGCTCTATCTGGCCCCAATTCCACTTGGGATCGTCTGGTATCTGCTCTGGGCTGAAACCGAACAGCCGACATTCTGGGGGCTGGTCGGGCTGGTCGTTGCGATCCGGGCACTGGTTTCGTGCTGCGAGGTGCCATCGGTCGCGCTGGTCCCCGAAATGACCCGCGACTATGACGAACGCAGCCGGTTGATGCGGTATCGCTTCCTGTTTGGCTGGGGCGGCGGATTGCTGGTGATGTTCCTGGCCTACAACGTGTTCCTGGCCGATGGCCTGCTCAAGCCCGAGGGCTATCGCGCCTATGGCCTGACCGGGGCGATCCTGATGACCGGGGCCGTCCTGGTTTCAGCCCTGGCCCAGCACAAGGTGGTCAGCGGCTATCCGGCGCGGGTCCAATCGAAGTTCAGCCTGGGCACAGCCTTTGCGGAATTGCGGGAGAGCTTTTCGCACCGCGCCTTCCTGATCCTGCTGCTGGGCGGCGGGCTGGCCTATACCAGCCAGGGCATCACCTTTTCGATCAGCAACTACCTCTACCTGTTCATCTGGCGCTTTACGCCGACGGACCTGATGCTGTTCCCTTGGGTGCTCTTTGCCAGCGTGGTCGCCTGCTTTGTCCTGCTGCCGCGGCTGCACGCCCGCTGGGGCAAGCGCGACACGGCCGTGGCAACGGCGGTGATTGGCGCCGCCTTCTGGGTGCTGCCGTTCCTGCTGCGCGCCGCAGGCTATTGGCCGCCAGAGGGCACGGCGCAGTCAACCTATCCGCTGTTTGCGCTGTTTTTCTGCTCCAACGTGTTCAGCGTGGCGGCGATGATCTCGGCCAGTGCGATGGTCGCCGACGTGGTCGAGGCATCGGAGGAACAGACCGGCCGCCGCAGCGAAGGCGCCTTCTTTGCCGGCAACATGTTCATGGCCAAATGCGCCACGGGCCTGGGCATCTTCATGACCGGGCAGCTGCTGGCGCTGTCTGGTCTGCCCGAGCGAGCCACCCCCGGCGCAGTGCCAATGGACACGGTTAACACTCTGTCGCTGGCCTATGCCGCAGTGGTTGCGGTCTTTGCGATCGCAATCGCGCTGGTGATCCGTCGGTTCCCGATCACCCGGGCCGATCATGAAGCGCGGCTGGCGGCACTCTCCGCAGCGCGGGCAAATCCCGATGCGGAGGGGATGCATCCCTAACCACGCGCTTAACCGGACGATTAAAGACCCTTGGCGGCGCCTTCGGGCTCTGCCACAGATAGAACGCAAACAGACTCGAAGATTGGCAGGAAAGGACGCCACATGGATTTCGAACCCACCGAACGGCAACGCTATTGGCGCGATCGCGTGCGCCAGTTCATCGAGAACCACGTCCGCCCGCGCAACGACGACTACAAGGCCGAGGACAAGAGCGGTGAGCGCTGGAAGGTCCTGCAGGTGGTTGAAGAGGAAAAGGCCCGCGCCAAGGCGCAGGGGATCTGGAACCTGTTTATGCCGCCGCGCAATTCGGGCCACCATCACGTTGAGGAAAGCTTCGAGTTCGAAGGCCCGGGCCTGACCAACCTGGAATACGCGATGTGCGCCGAGGAAATGGGCCGCATCGGCTGGTCAAGCGAAGTGTTCAACTGCTCTGCGCCGGACACCGGCAACATGGAAGTGCTGCACCGCTATGGCACGCTGGAGCAGAAGGAAAAGTGGCTGAAGCCGCTGATGAACGGTGAAATCCGCTCGGCCTTCCTGATGACCGAGCCGCTGGTCGCTTCATCGGATGCAACCAACATCGAAACCTCGATCCGCCGCGAGGGCGACGAATATGTCATCAACGGCCGCAAGTGGTGGTCGTCCGGCCTGGGTGATCCGCGCTGCAAGATCGCGATCGTGATGGGCAAGACCGATTTCGAAGCCAAGCGCCACCAGCAGCAATCGATGGTCCTGATGGAAATCGACAGCCCCGGCGTAGAGGTGATCCGTCACCTGCCGGTGTTCGGTTATGACGATGCCCCGCACGGCCACATGGAAGTGGTGATGAAGGACGTCCGCATCCCCGCCAGCAACATGCTGCTGGGCGAAGGCCGCGGGTTCGAGATCGCCCAGGGCCGCCTCGGGCCGGGCCGCATCCACCACTGCATGCGCACCATCGGCGTGGCCGAAGAAGCAATTGCCAAGATGGCCAAGCGGCTCCAGTCGCGCGTGGCCTTTGGCAAGACCGTGGCCGAACACTCGATCTGGGAGCAGCGCATTGCCCAGGCCCGGATCGACATCGAAATGACCCGCCTGCTCTGCCTCAAAGCGGCGGACATGATGGACAAGGTCGGCAACAAGGCGGCCGCGCTGGAAATCGCCATGATCAAGGTCCAGGCCCCGAACATGGCGCTGCGGATCATCGACGATGCGATCCAGGCCCACGGTGGCGGCGGCGTCTCGGATGACTTTGGCCTCGCTTCGGCCTGGGCCCACCAGCGCACCCTGCGTCTGGCCGACGGTCCAGACGAAGTGCACGCCCGCGCGATTGCCCGGATCGAATTTGCCCGCCACTCGGCCAATGCCAAGGCGGACGGTTCGTTCAGCTCGGGCGATCTGGGAGTGGCCCGCTAAACCTGCCTGCCCCTCCCCGCGTGGGAGGGGCACTTACCCAACTGAGCCCTTCCGCAAGTGGGGGGATTTGGAGAATGCCATGAAAGCCGCAGTCCTCGTTGCACCCAACCAGCCGCTTGAGATCGAGGAGCTGTCGATCAGCAAGCCGGGGCCGCACGAAGTGCTGATCCGCACCGCGGCCTGCGGCCTGTGCCATTCCGACCTGCACTTTATCGAAGGCAACTATCCCCACGCGCTGCCGGCCGTGCCGGGCCACGAAGCCGCCGGGATTGTTGAGGCGATCGGGAGTGAAGTGCGCACCGTGAAGGTGGGTGACGCGGTTGTAACCTGCCTGTCGGCCTTCTGCGGCCACTGCGAATTCTGCGTGACCGGCCGCATGGCGCTGTGCCTGGGCGGCGACACCCGCCGCGCGGCCGGCAGCGAACCGCGCCTGTCCCGCGCCGATGGCACCCCGGTGGCCCAGATGCTTAACCTTTCGGCCTTTGCCGAACAGATGCTGATCCACGAACACGCCTGCACCCGGATCGATCCCGAAATGCCGCTCGATCGCGCTTCGGTGATCGGCTGCGCGGTAACCACCGGCGCCGGGGCCATTTTCAACGCCTGCAAGGTTACCCCGGGCGAAACCGTCGCCGTGGTTGGCTGCGGCGGGGTTGGCCTGGCCACGATCAACGCAGCCAAGATTGCCGGGGCAGGCAAGATCATTGCCGCCGATCCGATCCCCGAAAAGCGCGAGCTGGCGATGAAGCTGGGCGCGACCCACACGGTTGATGCCATGGCTGACGATGCCGCGGCGCAGATTGTTGAGCTGACCAAGGGCGGGGTCGATCACGCGATCGAAGCCGTCGGTCGTCCGGCCTCGGGCGCACTGGCGGTCAAGTCGCTGCGCCGCGGCGGCACCGCCACGATCCTGGGCATGATGCCGCTGAACCACCAGGTTGGCCTCAGCGCGATGGACCTGCTGTCGGGCAAGAAGCTGCAGGGCGCGATCATGGGGATGAACCACTTCCCGGTCGATATGCCGCGGCTGGTCGATTTCTATATGCGCGGGCTGCTCGATCTCGACTCGATCATTGCCGAGCGCATCCCGCTCTCGCAGATCAACGAGGGCTTCGAGAAGATGAAGGGCGGCACTTCGGCGCGCTCGGTGATCGTCTTCGACCAGTAAGGACTGCGGCATGACCGAAGCGATCAACGCGGACGAGGCCTTTGTCGGCACGGTCGAACCCGAAGGGGCCGACCGACTGGACGAGGCCAGGCTGGCCGAATGGATGCAGGCCAACGTGGCGGGCTTCAAGGGTCCGCTCCACCTGACCAAGTTCAAGGGCGGGCAATCCAACCCGACCTACAAGATCGAAGCGGCGAGCGGCAATTACGTGCTGCGGCGCAAGCCCTTTGGCCCGCTGTTGCCCAGCGCCCATGCAGTGGACCGCGAATACAAGGTCCAGAACGCGCTGAACAAGGCCGGCTTCCCGGCAGCGCGCCAGTTTGGCCTGTGCACCGATGACAGCGTGGTCGGTTCGTGGTTCTACATCATGGACATGGTCGACGGGAAAACGATCTGGGATGGGGCCATGCCCGGTGCCGCGCCCGCCTATCGCCGCGATACCTATTTCGCGATGATCGACACCCTGGCCGCGCTGCACAATGTCGATGTCGCGGCGGTTGGCCTGGCCGACTATGGCAAGCCGGGCAACTATTTCGGCCGCCAGGTCGATCGCTGGACCAAGCAGTACAAGCTCTCTGAAACCGAGCATATGCCGGATATGGAGCGGCTGATCGAATGGCTGCCGCAGACCCTGCCCGAGCAGACCCGCACCAGTGTGGTCCACGGCGACTACCGGATCGACAACATGATCTGGGCAAAAGACAGCCCCGAAGTGCTGGCCGTGCTCGATTGGGAGCTTTCGACCCTGGGCGATCCGCTGGGCGATTTTTCCTATGTTTGCATGGCCTGGGTCACCGAAAACGGCGGCCGGTCTGGCGTGCAGGACCTTGATCGCAAGGCATTGGGCATTCCCGAGCTGGAGGAAGTGGTTGAGCGCTATTGCGCGGCAACCGGCCGGACCAGCCTGCCCGACATGAACTGGCTGTTCGCCTACAATTTCTTCCGGCTCGCCGGCATCCTCCAGGGGATCAAGAAGCGGGTGATCGATGGCACGGCCAGCTCGGCCCACGCCAAGGCACAGTCCGAACGGGTTCAGCCGCTGGTAGACCGAGCAACGGAATTCGCCAAGCGCGCAGGCATGTAACGCTAGCCCTTCACTGCTCCGGTCTGAGCCAGGGCGGTGAATTCGGCCTCATCAATATCAAGCCATTCGCGCAGCAGTTCGCGGCTGTGTTCCCCCACGCGGGGCGGGCGGCGATCAAACTGCGCGGGCGTGCGCGACAGCTTGCCGGGATAAGCGACCGAGGGAATTGCCACCCCGTCCTCGCGCACGAAATGGTGCAAGGTGCCGCGCGCGGCAATGAAGGGGTCAGCGTAGACATCCTCCAGCGTATTGACCGGCCCAACCGGCACGCCGGCCGCTTCGAGCCGTTCGATCAGGGCATCGCGGGTGTGGTTCCTGACCAGATCGGCGACGATGCCCTCAATCGCTTCGCGGTGGGCCAGCCGATCACGCGCCAAGGCGAACCGGGGATCGGTGCCGAGTTCAGGCACGCCCATCTCGGCACAGAAGGCCCGAAACTGCAGGTCGTTGCCAATCGCGATGATCAGTACGCCGTCAGCCACCGCAAATGTGGTATATGGCACCACCGTCGGATGGCGATTACCCATCCGCCCCGGGGCCACGCCTCCAACCAGATAGCTTGAGCCCTGATTGGCCATCATCGCGATCTGCGTATCGAGCAGCGAGATGTCGATCTGCTGCCCCTCGCCGGTTCGCTCGGCGTGGCGCAGCGCGGCGAGGATCGAGATCGCGGCGAAGTTGCCGGTCGAAAGATCGGCCATGGCAACGCCTGCGCGCAGCGGACCACCGTGCTCCTCGCCCGTCACCGACATGAACCCACCCATCCCCTGGGCCACGAAATCATAGCCGCCGCGCTTGGTATAGGGGCCGGTCTGGCCAAACCCGGTGATCGAGCAATAGACGATCCGCGGATTGATCGCGGCGATGCTGGCGTAATCGAGGCCATATTTCGCCAGACCGCCAACCTTGAAGTTTTCGACCAGGATGTCGGCCTCGGCCGCCAGCCGCCGGATCAGCGCCGCCCCCTCCGCCGTCGCCAGATCGATCGCCGCGGACCGCTTGTTGCGATTGGCGCAGAGGTAATAGGCGCTTTCCTGGGGGTCATCGCTGCCATCGGGCAGCTTCAGGAAGGGTGGCCCCCAGGCCCGGGTGTCATCCCCGCGGCCGGGATGCTCTACCTTGAGGACCTCTGCCCCAAGGTCGGCCAAGATCTGGGTACACCACGGACCGGCCAGCACGCGCGACAGGTCAAGCACCTTGACGCCGTCAAGCGCACGCGGGGTTTGCGAAGCAGGATGGATCATGCCCCAGCAATGCCGGGACCTTGCCCGCCTGTCTAGAACCGGCGGTTCCAGCTCACCGCAAGACCGCGATCATCGGGCAGGTTGGCATAGTGCCCGGGATCCTTGCGATAATAGAGGCTGGCCATCGCCGTGCCGTTCCACAGGCCGCCATGCCAGACCAGTTCGATGTCCTGTTCGCGCCCCTTCGGCGCCAGCGAGAGCAGGCGCTGGCCATAGACCGGGCTGAGCGTCGCATAGGAATAGTCGACCGGGAGATTGAGCGAGAGCCCACCACTGGCGATCCGCAAGGGCTGCGACATGCGCAGGGCCAGGCTGTCGTCACTGGCGAAGACCCCGATCCGCTGGGCATCAAAGGCCCAGGCTGAGGATGTGAGCCGCGACCCGGCGGTGATCAGCCCCCCAGCGTGCGGAAAGGTAAAGCCACTCCGCCAGGCGCCACCAAGCCGCCAGCCGGGGGAGAACTGCCAAGCCGCACTGGCATCAAGAAACAGGCTGTCAGCTCCGCTCGCTCCAAAACCGTGTTGGAAGCGCGCGCCAAGAATGGAATCCGGTTCAACCAGCCAGGATGCCCCCAAGGCTGCATCAAGATCGCCCAATTGCCGATCCAGCGACAGGCCGAACCGGCTCGCGGGCACACCGGGCAACTGGCCGGATGCAGAGGTTGCGAGATTGACCCGCGCCGCAGCCTGGGCAGCGCCGTGTTCGGCACTGACCGTTAGCCCCCAGCGGCCAAGGCTTTCGCGCAGAGCCAGGCTGGTCTGGCCGGACGCACCAAAGCCCAGGTCATCGAGCGGCGAGCGCGCGATCAGGAAGGCCGGCTGGTCCCGGCCCTGCAATTGGGCCACCAGTCCGTCAGCACCCTGTTCAAAAGCCAAGCCCAGCTTGCGCGACGGGTTCACTTGCAGCACCGCCCGCGCCGCCAGCACGCGCGCCTGCTCAGCCTGTTCGCGGGTCAGGCGAAGCTGGCCCGTCCAAGGCAATTTGGCGATCCGCCCCGTGGCATCGAC
>JBEEIN010000109.1:0-7142 GCA_041169825.1 Pseudomonadota bacterium | reverse complement strand
GCGCCGTGCGACCGGCGATGAAGCCGGCCATCGGCTTCTTGCGGCCGCGCTTGGCCTCGTCGATCAGGAACTGGGCGGCCTGCTCTTCGGCATCGCCACCGATTTCACCGATCATGATGATCGACTTGGTCTCATCGTCGGCCAGGAACAGCTCCAGCACGTCGATGAAGTTGGTGCCGTTGACCGGGTCACCGCCGATGCCGACCGCGGTGGTCTGGCCCAGGCCGATATTGCTGGTCTGGAACACGGCTTCATAGGTGAGCGTGCCCGAACGGCTGACGACGCCGACCGAACCCTTCTTGAAGATCGAACCCGGCATGATGCCGATCTTGCACTCATCCGGGGTCAGCACGCCGGGGCAGTTCGGGCCGATCAGGCGCGACTTGGAACCCGAAAGCGCACGCTTCACCTTGACCATGTCCAGCACCGGAATGCCTTCGGTGATGCAGACGATCAGTTCCATCTCGGCGTCGATCGCTTCCAGGATCGCATCGGCCGCACCCGGCGGCGGCACATAGATGCACGATGCGGTCGCGCCGGTCGCGGCCTTGGCCTCGTGCACGGTGTCGAACTGCGGCAGGCCGATGTGGGTGGTGCCGCCCTTGCCGGGGGTCACGCCCGCAACCATCTGCGTACCATAGGCCAGCGCCTGTTCGGTGTGGAAGGTACCGGTGGCGCCGGTCATCCCCTGGGTGATGACCTTGGTGTGCTTGTTGATCAGAATCGACATTGTTCAGCTCTCCCGGGGAGTAATTATTTAGGCCAGCGAACCGTCGATCGCCTTGCAGGCGACCAGCAGTTCCTTAACCGCATCGACCGAAACCTGCAGGCCCGCCTTGTCGGCATCGTCGAGTTCGATTTCGATCACCTTTTCCACGCCATTCGCGCCGATCAGCACCGGCACGCCGACATAGAGGCCGTCAACGCCATACTGGCCGTCAACATAGGCGGCGCAGGGCAGGATGCGCTTCTGGTCGTTCAGATAGGCTTCGGCCATCGCGATCCCGCTGGCGGCCGGAGCATAGAATGCCGAGCCGGTGCCCAGCAGGGCAACGATCTCACCGCCGCCGCCACGGGTGCGCTTGACGATCGCGTCAATCTTTTCCTGGCTCGACAGGCCCATCTTCACCAGATCGGGAACCGGGATGCCGTTGACGGTGGAATAGCGCACCACCGGAACCATCGTATCGCCGTGGCCGCCCAGGACGAAGGTGTTCACATCGCGCACCGAGACATTGAACTCGTCAGCGATGAAGTGGCTGAAGCGAGCCGAATCGAGCACGCCGGCCATGCCCACCACCTTGTTGTGCGGCAGACCCGAGAATTCGCGCAGCGCCCAGACCATCGCGTCGAGCGGATTGGTGATGCAGATCACGAAAGCGTCGGGGGCGTTGTTCTTGATGCCTTCGCCAACGGCCTTCATCACCTTCAGGTTGATGCCCAGCAGGTCATCGCGGCTCATCCCCGGCTTGCGGGCAACGCCGGCGGTGACGATGATCACATCGGCCCCGGCGATATCGGCATAGTCGTTCGAGCCGATGATCTTCGCGTCGAAGCCTTCAACCGGGCCGCACTGCGACAGGTCCAGCGCCTTGCCCTGCGGCACGCCTTCCATGATGTCGAACAGGACGATGTCGCCCAGTTCCTTCTGCGCGGCGAGGTGAGCCAGCGTGCCACCGATGTTACCGGCGCCGATGAGGGCGATCTTCTTGCGAGCCATAATGAGACCTGTCCTTGTCCGTATTCGCGGGATCAGTGTCTGGCGTTCGGTACAGGCCCCAACCATCCCGCGAGGCGCAAGGGGCCGACCGGCGGGTTAGGGGTGCCCTAAGCCTGTGAAATGGCGATTGCAAGGATGGAAACCAGGAATCCGGGAATTATCTTTGCGAATGCTTCGCAATTGCAATTTAGTGCGAAGACGATGCAGGATCAGCCCGTGGCGCGGTGCGGTTCCTGGCCTTCGCGTTCCTGGGCAATCAGCATGGCGGCGAGGTGATCGGGAACGGCGCGGCTGAAGTAATAACCCTGTCCCAACGTACAGCCTGCGGCTCGAACTGCCTCCACCTGTTCGACTGTTTCCAGCCCTTCAGCGACGATCGCCATGTCCAGCGTGGAGGCCATGCCGGATACGGCGCGGATGATTGCGTCGCTCTTTCTGCCGGCATTGGGGCCGGATACAAAGCTGCGGTCAACCTTGATCTTCCCGAATGGATATTTGTTGAGATAACTGAGCGAGGAATAGCCGGTGCCGAAATCGTCGAGCGCAAACCGCACCCCTACGGCAGCAAGTTCGGCGATAAAGTCCTCGGTCTGCTGCGAATGGTCGAGCAGGACCGTTTCGGTTATTTCCAGTTCAAGCCGGCTCGGATCCAGCTTTGCTTCGCGCAGCGCGTTGAGGATGCCCAGCGCCGCCCCCGGGGCCCTGATTTGCAGCGGCGAAAGATTCACCGCCACGGTGATGTCCTCGGGCCAGGCGGCCGCCGCCTTGGCGGCCTGCGCCGTGATCCAGTTGCCCAGCGTGATGATCGCGCCGGTTTCCTCGGCCACGGGTATAAATTCGTTGGGGCGCAGTTCGCCCTTTTCGGGATGGAACCAGCGGACCAACGCTTCAAACGTCTTGATCCGGCCCGTGGCCAGATCAACGATCGGCTGGAAGAAGATCGACAGTTCATCGCGCTGGACCGCGATTCGCAATTCGGCCTCGATCTCGCGGCGGCGCACCAGATCACGGCTCATCGAACTGTCATAGAAGCTGGCCTGGTTCCGGCCGTTGACCTTGGCATGGTACAGCGCCAGGTCCGCGCCCAGCATCACGCTTTCCAGGTCATCGCCGTCGTCGGGTATCAGCGCGACCCCCATCGAACACGAGATGTCCAGCCGGTCATTTTCCAGCCGCATCGGCCGGGTGATTTCGGCCAGCACGGCCAAAGCAATGGTCTCCACCTCGCGGCGATCTTTTGCGTCGCAGGCCATGATGAATTCGTCGCCGCCAAACCGGCCAATCACGGCGTCGGGCTTGGCCTGACTGCGCAGCCGCTGGGCGACTTCGGTTAGGACCCGGTCACCGACCTGGTGGCCAAGCACATCATTGACTTCCTTAAACCGGTCAAGATCGCACCAGAACAGCGCCAGCTTGGGCGCCTTGCGGGGGCGCGACAGATGCTCAACCAGGTTATGGTTCAGCCCGGCCCGGTTGTTCAGCCCGGTTACCACGTCGGTTCGGGCCAGATGCTGCATCTTGTCTGCCAGCCGGGCACTGGTTTCCGCCGCCGAGATGGAATCACGCAGCGTCCGGAAGATCTGCAGCGAGATCGAGATCATCCCGGCAAAGCAGATCACGATCGCCGCTGCCAGTGTGCGCGCGGCCACATCGCCGGTCAGCCACAGGGCGATGCAGATCGGGGTAAAGGTCAACAGCATGCCCGCGACCGAGATCAACGGCCGTCCGGCATTGCGCGATGCCATGCCAATGGCATAGCCGATCGCGTAGCAGGCCATCAGCATCTGGGCGAAAACCGGGATCTGGCAGGCGATCGTCAGCGCGGTGAACATGCCGACCACAGTGGTGTAGGAAAAGGCGCCCAGTTCGTAGAGCAGTTCCAGCCGGCCAGTATCGCGCATTTTCAGGCGGGGCAGGGCGAATGCCATGATCACGCGGGCCAGGCCGATCGCTGAAAGCAGCATGGCCACCTGCCAGATCAGGCTCTTCCCGGCATAGGCTGCGGCCACCAGGGCGGCAATGATGCCACTGGCAGCCCCGGCGGTTAGCGAGCCGGGATGGGCGTAAAGGTTATCGACCAGCGTCCGCCGGACGCGATCGTCCAGCGCATTGGTTCGGAACAGTACCCGCAGCAAGGTTCGCCAGCGCCTGATTTTCCGCTCCCATGGAAACCTGTGCGGACTACCGCACAGAGATCACCGATTGGTTAATGGATTGGTTACCCTATGGCCGGATCAGTCGTTACCGGCTTCGATACGGGCGGACAGAACCCTGGCCATGCGTCGGTCGAGCGTGCGGCAGATGCCAAGCCAGTGCAGGTACGAGTGGCGATCACCGCGCAAGAATGCTTGCTCGGCATTCTTGCGGGCAACGGTTGCTGCACCCAGGCCATGTTCGGCAAAATGCTTCAGGGCCGTGCGCAGTTCGATCTGCGTGGCGGCATAGCTGTTGTCGTTGGCAGCGCGACCAATGATTTGGATGCGGCTGGCTGGATTGACCAGAGAGGCGAGCGGAGCGCGGGCAGCGGCGAAGTGGATCGTCATGACAAACCTTGGCTAAGCGCGACCGGTGCCCCCACTAATCCGCAAGGGGCTAAGGGATCGTGCGGAACTATGGTTGCCAAGACTTAACCATCGCGGCTTAACCGACAGTCCCGCGCAACCTAGTGAAAACACTATCATTGAGCCGCGAGATCTGGCCAGTTACGTCCCAGGCTGGCCAATCCAGCGCCCGGAATTCCGGAATTCGGGGCGGATGCCGGTGGTCTGCGGCAAGCCGTCTGCGCGATAAAGCGCCTCGCCACCGCGACCCTGAACCTCTGAAGCATAGGCCGGTGCGGGATGGATGCTGCCTGGGCCTCCACCAGCCACGCCGCCAATCTGGTAAGGGTTCCGCGCAGCCTTGAGGCCAGCTTCATAGGCCCGTTGCAGCGCCAGCGGATCAAGCGCCGCGTCGGGCTGCTTGTCTGCGGCGGCATTGCGCAGGTGCGGGGCGGCCACCGGTTCACCACCCTGATAGGCAAAGCGGAAGGCTCCGGCCTCACCCGCGGCACCGCCAAAACGATAGAACCGGTGCGCGCCGATCGTGATGATATGGCGCAGGCTGGGCGCCCAATAGGGTGAAACCGCGATGGTGTGATAATGCGTGGCCAGCCCGACACTGCGCTCGACATAGCCGGAAAGCGCCCCGCGGGCGACATTCTGGGCGCGATACCAGAACATCCGGTTGGGCGCACGGGCCAGTGATCCGTCGCAGGTGAAGCTGAACTGACACCCGGTTGAGCGTTCCGATCCCTGATAGACCACGCCGCAAACGGTGTTTGGATAGCTGGGATGGGCGACGCGGTTCAGCACCACCTGGGCCACGGCGCGCTGGCCCTGGTCGCTTTCGCTGCGGGCCTCATAATAGACTGCAGCGGTCAGGCATTCGAGCGCGCGATTGCGGTCGACCCCGGAATTGTCGATCCGCAGCGATCGCGCAATCGGCCCGGCCTGTTGATCCACGAACAGTTTGCCGCCGTCGGCATCGCTTTGCGTTTCGACCAGCGGCGGAGGATTTTCGTCCGGGGCAAGATAGTAAAAGGCCGATCCCGGAAAGCTTTCGCCCGGCTGTTCGAACGGCTGCGGTTCAACCAGGACATCGGCGCTACCGGCATCGCCGATCCCGAAATCCTGCCATTCCCCGGGCGCGGCGATGGCCGGGACGGCAAAGGCGGCCACCAGCACTAGCGCGCGGCGGCCCAGGTGCCGGCGTTGCAGGCGCAGCGCCAGCGTCAGCACGCGGCGGCGCTTGAAACGCGCGCCAAAATCGCGCGGCCGTGGTTCCAGATTGGGGCTCGCGTGGGTGGTCATTCGCTTCCTGCTGGTTACGCGCCAAGCGCGTAGGCCATCGACAGTGCGCCACGCCACCGCGCCAAACGCGCCGTGCCGAAGCGGGACGGACCAGGGGACTAGCCTTAAGCGGTTAAAAACTTGCCCTCGGTCACAGGCCGGCCTAGGGAAAAACCCACGTCACGGGTTGTCCGGTGAAGGCCGGACCTAAGAGGGAAGGGGGTTCCAATCCCCCGCTGCCCCCGCAACTGTGACCGGGGAATGCCGTCCCCATTATGCCACTGTCCTGAGCGTGTCGAAGGATGGGAAGGCGGGGCGGCGTGTTGATCCGGGAGCCAGGAGACCTGCCTGAGACGGTCGTTCCGCAGCCGGGCGGGGTGTACCGGAATGCAGCAGGGGAACCGCAATTGTGCGGGGCCTTCCGCCATGAACGGCAGTTCGTTCATGTTGGAAGGAATACCTGTGAAACACCTGTTGTTATTGGCAAGTTCTCTATCCTTCGCCTCGCCCGCGCTCGCGCAGGAGCGGGCGGTCGACGAAACGATCACCGTCGTCGCCAGCGGCACCGCACAGCCGCTCAGTCAGACCGGCCAGTCGATCAGCATCATCAGCGCGGATGAGATTGCGGCGGTCCAGGGTCCGGACCTGACCCGCGTGCTGGAACGCCTGCCCGGCGTCTCGCTCGCCCGCTCGGGCCCGCTTGGCAGCCAGACCAGCCTGTTCGTGCGCGGGGCCAATTCGCAGCAACTGGTCGTGACGCTTGATGGCGTGCGGCTGGCTGACGTGGCTGCGCCCTCGGGCGGGTTTGACATCGGCACGCTGACTAGCGGCGGGATCGACAAGATCGAACTGCTGCGCGGCTCCAATTCGGTGGTCTGGGGTTCCGACGCGATCGGCGGCGTGCTGGCGCTGACCAGCGCGCAATTCGACGGCGTGCGCGCCGGGATCGAATATGGCGCCAACGATACGCTGACCGCCGATGCCACGCTCGGCACCCAGCGCGAAGGTTATGGCCTAACGGTCAGCGGCGGGCACGTCCGCAGCCAAGGCATTTCCGCTTTCGCTGGCGGGACCGAGGCGGATGGCTTCCGCCAATGGCACGGGGCCTTGCGCGGCCATGCTGACTTGACCGCCAGTCTCAAGCTGGTCGCCGCTGGGCGCTATGCCGATAGCCGCGTCGATTTCGATGGCTTCCCCCCGCCGCTCTACACCTTTGCCGATACGCCAGAGTACCAGTCTACCAGGCAGGGCTCAGGTCGGGTCGGGCTGGACTATGACAGCGGCAGCCTCGCGCTCAAACTGGGCGGGGCCTATTCCGATACCCGCCGGGACTATTTCGACGATGCCGCCAGCACCGCCCCGAACTTTGCCACCATCGGCAAGTCGTGGCGGGCAGACTTTTCCGGCAAGGCCGACCTGGCGCCACAGGTGACGCTCAATTTCGGCGCCGACAGCGAATGGACCCGCTTTTCGACCAGCTATGACGCCGAAAAAACGGCCCGCCTTGCCAGCGCACACCTGCTGCTGGGCTATCACGCGCAGCGCCTCCACCTGTCGGCCGGCTTGCGGGTCGATAACCACGATCGCTTCGG
>JBEEIN010000108.1:0-10218 GCA_041169825.1 Pseudomonadota bacterium | reverse complement strand
GCCCATTAAAGCTGCTCGACCGGGCCGAGCCGATCGCCGTGCTTTACGCTAGCCCTGATGGTCTGCCGCGTCGGTTCCGCTGGCGCGGGCAGGTGCACGAGATCGCCCGGGCCGAGGGGCCCGAGCGGATCGCACCCGAATGGTGGCGCGAACGTTCCTCCGTGCGCCTGCGCGATTATTACCGGATCGAGGACGGGGAAGGGCGGCGCTACTGGATTTACCGCAATGGCCTGCCCGATGATGGGCGCGGGGGCGTACCCGAATGGTTTTTGCAGGGGCTCTATGCCTGACGCACCGCTTACGCCTGAGCGGCGCAGGACTACACCTGATCCCGGTCTCGGCCCGCCGCCGCGCGCGCCTTTTGTGGAGCTGGGGCTGGTCAGCTGCTTTTCGTTCCTGCGCGGCGCGTCAGATGCGGTGGACCTGGTCACCACGGCGCGGGCGCTGGGCTATGATGCGATCGGGATTGCCGATGCCAATACCATGGCCGGGGTGGTGCGGATCCATGCCGAGGCCAAGGCGCTGGGGCTGAAGCCGGTGATCGGTTGCCGGATCGAGACGGTCGAGGGGCTGGTCTTCCTAGCCTATCCGGCAACCCGCGCCGCCTATGGCCGGCTCTGCCGCCTGATCTCCGCCGGGCGGATGGCCAGGCTGGACGGCGAATGGCAGGAGAAGGGCATCTGCGAGATAAACCTTGCGCTGCTGGCCGAGCACGCGGAGGGCGTGCACCTGGTGCTGGTGCCGCCGGAGCAGCTGGATGCGGAAGTGACGGTGGCTGTTCCGGGCAATGTGGTGACACTGGACGGTGCCCGGCCAGAGGTGGTGAGCACCGCCCCGTTTCCCGAGCTCCTCCCACACCTGGTCGCTCGCCTGCCGAGCCTGCGCCATCTGGCCGCCAGCTATCTCTACACCGGCGATGACCTCGCCCGGATTGCCCGGCTTGATGCGCTCGCGAAGGCACACGGCCTGTCGCTCCTCGCCACCAACCAGGTGCTTTATCATGTCCCGCAGCGCCGCCCGCTGCACGATGTGATGACCGCAATCCGCCACAAGACGACGGTGGCCGCCGCCGGCCACCTGCTGGAGCCCAATGCCGAGCGGCACCTCAAATCACCCGAGGAGATGCAGCGGCTGTTCGCGCGCTGGCCCCACGCGATCGCCGCTGCACGGGAATTGGCCGATGCCTGCCAGTTCAGCCTGGATGAGCTGCGCTATGAATATCCCCGCCAGACCTATCCCGATGGGCTCGATGCCCAGGCCTATCTGGAGCGGCTGACCTGGGAGGGGGCAGGGCAGCATTATCGGGGCGGGGTGCCGGACAGCGTGGCTGAGACGCTGCGCAAGGAACTGGCCCTGATCGGCAAGAAGCAGCTCGCGCAGTACTTTCTCACCATCAAGGACATCGTCGATTTCGCACGCAGCCGCCAGCCGCCGATCCTGTGCCAGGGACGGGGTTCAGCGGCCAATTCGGCGGTGTGCTTTTGCCTTGGCATCACTTCGGTCAACCCGGTTGAGCACGCGCTGCTGTTTGAGCGTTTCATCTCTGAAGACCGCGACGAGCCGCCCGACATCGATGTCGATTTCGAGCATGAGCGCCGCGAGGAGGTGATCCAGCATATTTACGAGAAATACGGCCGCCACCGCGCGGGCCTCTGCGCGACGGTGATCCACTATCGCCCACGCATGGCGATCCGCGAGGTGGGCAAGGCGATGGGCCTGTCCGAGGATGTCACCAGCATGCTCGCCCGCACGGTCTGGGGCAGTTATGGCCGCTCGATCGAGGAGCGGCACATGGCGGAGAGCGGTCTCGACATCAGCGACCCTCATCTAAAGCGCGTTCTCAATTTAACCCAGCAGATAATTGGAATACCTAGGCATTTGTCTCAGCATGTTGGTGGATTCATCCTGACTGAAGGCGCGCTCACCGAGACGGTGCCAGTGGGCAACGGGGCCATGGCTGATCGCAGTTTCATCGAATGGGACAAGGACGATATCGACGCCCTGGGCATCCTGAAGGTCGACGTACTGGCGCTGGGCATGCTGACCTGCATCCGCAAATGCCTGGACCTGCTGCGTGATCATCACGGGCAGGACCTGGTGCTCGCCACGGTCCCGCGTGAGGATCCGGCGGTTTACGACATGCTCTGCCAGGGGGATTCGCTCGGGGTGTTCCAGGTGGAGAGCCGGGCGCAGATGAACATGCTGCCTCGCCTGCGGCCGCGCTGTTTCTATGATCTGGTGATCGAAGTGGCGATTGTCCGCCCCGGGCCGATCCAGGGCGACATGGTCCACCCCTATCTCAAGCGGCGGCGCGGGGCAGAGGCAGTGGCCATTCCCGCCCCCGGTCCGGCCCATGGCCCGCCCGATGAGCTAACCTCCATCCTCGGCCGTACGCTGGGGGTGCCGATCTTTCAGGAACAGGCGATGAAGATCGCGCTCGATGCCGCCAAGTTTTCCAGCCTTGAGGCCAACCGGTTGCGCAAGGCGATGGCGACGTTCCGCAGCCGCGGGATGGTGCATGAACTGGAAGACCTGATGGTCGGGCGGATGGTGGCGCGCGGCTATGATCCGGACTTTGCCACCCGCTGCTTCAGCCAGATCAAGGGCTTTGGCGAATATGGCTTTCCGGAAAGCCACGCCGCCAGCTTTGCCCTGCTGGTCTATGTCTCGTCGTGGCTGAAGTGCCATTACCCGGCGGCCTTCGCCTGTGCGTTGCTCAATTCGCAGCCGATGGGCTTTTACGCCCCGGCCCAGATCGTCCGCGATGCCAGGGAGCATGGGGTGGCGGTGCTGCCGGTCGATGTGAATGCCAGCGGGTGGGATAATGCGCTGGAAGAAGGCGCCCTGCGCCTTGGCCTGCGCCAGGTCGATGGCTTTCCCGAAGCTGCCGCCGCGCGGATCGTGGCGGCGCGGGAAAAGGGGCCGTTCCGTGATGTCCGTGAACTGAAGGAGCGGGCAGGCCTGTCACCCGCGCTGATCGAGCGGCTTGCCTCTGCCGACTGCTTCAACTCGCTCGGGCTGACCCGGCGGCAGGCGTTATGGGATGCCCGCAGCCTGATCGCCGCGCCCGACCTGCCGCTGTTTGCCGCCATGGCCGCGCGGGATGAGGGGGCGGAAGCCGCGCTGACCCGTCTGCCAGCCATGCCCCTGTCGGAAGAGGTGGTGGCCGATTACCAGACCCAACGGCTCAGCCTGAAGGCACACCCGCTGGCCTTCCTGCGTGCCAGCCTGGCCGACCGGGGCTTTGTTCGCGCATCTGAACTGCGGGAACGCAAATACCGCTCGACGGTGCAGGTGGCGGGCGTGGTGCTGATCCGCCAGCGCCCGGGCAGCGCCAGGGGCGTCTGTTTCATTACGCTGGAGGACGAGACCGGGGTGGTGAACCTGGTGATCTGGCCCGACCTGATGGAAAAGCAGCGCAAGGTGATCATGGGCGCGCGGTTGATCGAGGTGAAGGGCCGGGTCGAATATGATGACGAGGTGATCCATGTGATCGCCACCCACCTGACCGATGCCACCCCGGCGCTTCACGCGCTATCCGACGATCTGTTGCCCGCGACGCTGGACCGTGCCGATGAAGTGCGCCGCCCGATCCAGGGCCGCATGCCCGCTTACCATCGCGCCGGTCATCCCCGCGATGCCCGTGTCATTCCGAAATCACGGGATTTTCATTGACGCGTCAGACCGCTTCCAGCGCATAGCCCGCTGAGCGTACCGTCCGGACCGGATCGGGTGCGCCAGGCAGTTCGATCCCCTTGCGCAGGCGGCGGATGTGAACATCAACCGTGCGCAGTTCGATCTCGCTTTCGGTGCCCCAGACGGCATCGAGCAATTGGCCACGGCTGAATACGCGGCCGGGGTGTTCCATAAAGAACTTGAGCAGGCGGAACTCGGTCGGGCCAAGCGAGATGACCTGACCACGCCGGGTGACCTTGTGAGCGGTGGCATCAAGCGACAGATCGCCAACGGTGATCGTCTCACCCGCCAGGGCCGGACGGATGCGCCGCATGATTGCGCCAACGCGGGCGATCAATTCGCGCGGGCTAAAGGGCTTGGTCAGATAATCGTCCGCTCCGGTTTCAAGGCCGCGGATCTTGTCATCTTCGGCGCCGCGGGCGGTCAGCATGATGATTGGCACATGGGCGGTGGCCTTGTCGCGGCGCAGGCGACGGCAAACCTCGATCCCGCTGGTGCCTTCAACCATCCAATCCAGCACAACCAGGTCTGGCGCTTCCTCTTGGGCGAAGAGCAGGGCATCGTCGCCATCAGGGGTGACGGTTACGGCATAGCCTTCCGCGGTGAAGCGAAACTCCAGCAGTTCGGCCAGCGCCGGATCATCTTCAACCAGCAAAAGGCGTGGCTTGCTCATACCCGGGATGCTCCAGCCCTCGTTCCACCAAAGCCGTCACCCTGAACTTGTTTCAGGGCCCATTTACCGGCTCGCACAATGGATTCGCGTCTTAAACTGCTGGAGTGGTTTGATTGCAGTTGTGTGACATTACCCCGCTGCATGACCGTCCCTGAAACAAGTTCAGGGTGACCCAGGGAAGGCAGGGGCGCGTTCAGTCGCTCAGGCTCCCGCCGTGTCTTCCCGGTCAGTCAGGTAGGACCCGGTCGCCGCATAGTGGACCATTTCTGCCACGTTGGTGGCGTGATCGCCGATCCGCTCGATATTGCGGGCGACGAACAGCAGTTCGGCGGCGCTGCTGATCGAGGTGGGGTTCTCAATCATGTGGCTGACGAGGTTGCGGAAGATCGAGTTGTAGAAGGCATCGACCTTGTCATCGCGTGCCACGATCTCGGTCGCAAGGGCCGCGTCGCGGGCGGCGAAGGCGGTCATCACGTCATGGACCATCTCGCCTGCAACCTCAGCCATGGCCGGGATCAGGGTAAGCGGATCAAACTTCTTGCGATGCTCGATCTTGTCGGTGCTCTTGGCGATGTTTTTGGCATAGTCGCCAATCCGCTCAACCACGCCGGCGATCTTCAGTGCGGCAATCACTTCGCGCAGGTCATCGGCCATTGGCGCACGCAGCGCAATCACCCGGATTGCCAGCTTGTCGACCTCGGCCTCCAGGGCATCAATTCGCTTGTCGCGGGCGATCACGCCCTTGGCCAGTTCACTGTTGCCCTTGACCAGGGCCTCCATCGCCTCGGCCAGCGACACTTCGGCCAGGCCGCCCATCTCGGCGATCAGGCCGCGCAGGCGGGTGATGTCTTCGTCAAAGGCTTTGACTGTGTGTTCCTGTGCCATCAGCCGTACCGTCCCGTGATGTAATCCTTGGTCCGCTCCTCGCGGGGATTGGTAAAGATATCGCTCGTCTTGCCATATTCCACCATCTTACCGAGGTGGAAAAATGCCGTGCGCTGCGAAACGCGCGCCGCCTGCTGCATCGAGTGGGTGACGATGACGATGGCGTAACGCCCCTTCAGTTCGTCGATCAGTTCCTCGATCCGGGCCGTGGCGATCGGGTCAAGCGCCGAGCAGGGCTCGTCCATCAGGATCACTTCGGGATCGACTGCAATGGCCCGGGCGATACACAGGCGCTGTTGCTGGCCGCCGGAAAGGGCGGTGCCGCTGTCGGTCAGGCGGTCCTTGACTTCATCCCACAGGCCAGCCCGCTTCAGCGACTTTTCGACGATGTTGTCGAGATCGGCCTTGCTTCCGGCCAGGCCGTGAATGCGGGGTCCATAGGCGATGTTTTCATAGATCGACTTGGGGAAGGGATTGGGCTTCTGGAACACCATCCCGACCCGGGCGCGCAGCTGGACCACGTCCATGCCGGACTTGTAAATGTCTTCACCATCCAGCGTGATTTCGCCTTCGACCCGGGCGCCGACGATGGTGTCGTTCATCCGGTTGAGCGAGCGCAGAAAGGTTGACTTGCCGCAGCCCGACGGGCCGATGAAAGCCGTGACGTACTCGGTCGGGATGTCGATCGAAACGTCATCGATCGCGCGCTTTTCCCCATAATAGATGGAGACGTTGCGCGCGCTGATCTTGGCGTTCACGGGATCAAGGGTGTGGGTGGTGGTCATTACCAGCGTTTCTCGAAACGGTTGCGGAGGTAGATGGCGAGGCCGTTCATCACCAGCAGGAATGCCAGCAGGACGATGATTGCGGCAGAGGTCCGTTCAACGAAGCCGCGGTCGATTTCGTCGGACCAAAGGAAGATCTGGACCGGCAGGACCGAAGCCGGGGACGTAAAGCCTTCCGGCGGCGTGGCGACAAAGGCGCGCATGCCGATCATCAGCAGCGGCGCGGTTTCACCCAGGGCGCGGGCCATGCCGATGATCGTGCCGGTCAGGATGCCGGGCAGGGCCAGCGGCAGGACATGGTGGAACACCGTCTGGACCCGGCTCGCGCCAACGGCGAGGGCCGCATCGCGGATCGATGGCGGCACCGCCTTGATCGCATTGCGGCCGGAAATGACGATCACCGGCATGGTCATCAGCGCCAGTGTCATCCCGCCAATTAATGGCGCCGAGCGGTAATTGGGGAAGATCGCAAGGAACACCGCGAGGCCGAGCAGGCCAAAAATGATCGAAGGCACGGCGGCAAGGTTGTTGATCGAAACCTCGATAACCTCTGTCCAGCGGTTCTTCGGGGCATATTCTTCGAGATAAACTGCCGCCAGCACACCAATCGGAAAGGCCAGGATCAGGGTGATCAGCATGGTCAGCATCGAGCCCTTGAGCGCCCCCCAGATCCCGACGGCCTGAGGGCCGGTGGCATCGGCGCGGGTCAGAAAGCCGGGATCCCAGGCCTGGGCCAGTTTGCCTTCAGCCTTAAGCTTGCCGGCAAGGGCCTTGAGACTGTCAGATGCGCCATGACCGCGCAGCGCAACGGCGAGATCGTCGCTGGCGGGCAGCTCGGCGTTGACGGTGCCACGCAACAGCTGCGGATCTGCAGCGATCGTCTGAGCCACTTCGCGCCAGGCCTGCGGTTCAAGTTCGGCAGCCGCTTCGCTGCCTAGCGATTTGGCAGCAGCCATCATGACGACGTCGGGCAGGCCGGCGGTTTCAAGTTGTGAAATGGGGTCGCCACTGCCCAAGTTTGCAGGATCGACGGTCAAACCGCTTGCCGCCAGGTCAACCGGGAAGCGCAGCTCGGCGCGCTTGAACCCGCCGATGGCGTTGGCAGTCATCGTCACCAGCAGGAAGGCCAGGACCACGGCTGAAAAGAGCACCGCGGCCAATCCCAGCGCGCGGAAGCGGCGCTCGGCGGCGTAGCGGGCCTTGAGGCGGGCGGAGGAGACGTTACTCATAAGCTTCGCGGAACCGCTTGACGACGCGCAGGGCGATAAAGTTGAGGGTCAGGGTGACGCAGAACAGCACGAAACCCAAGGCAAAGGCAGAGAGCGTTGCCGGGTGATCAAAGCTGCCTTCGCCAGTTAGCATGGCGACGATCTGGAAGGTCACCGTGGTCATCGATTCGAAGGGGTTGGCGGTAAGGCGCGCAGTCGCGCCGGCGGCCATGACCACGATCATCGTCTCGCCAATCGCGCGGCTGACGGCCAGCATCACACCGGCAACAATGCCGGGCAGGGCGGCCGGGATCAGCACCTTCTTGATCGTTTCGGACGTGGTCGCGCCCATCGCCAGGCTGCCATCGCGCATCGCCTGGGGAACCGCGGCGATGCTGTCATCGGCCATCGATGAGACGAAGGGGATGATCATGATCCCCATGACCAGGCCGGCGGCCATTGCGCTTTCGCTGGAAGCGCTGGCGATCCCCACGGCCTGCGCTGCATCGCGCACCAGCGGGGCGACAGTCAGCGCCGCGAAGTAACCGTAGACCACGGTCGGCACACCGGCGAGGATTTCGAGCAGCGGCTTCATCCACTTGCGAACGTTGGCGCTGGCATACTGCGTCAGGTAAATCGCGCTCATCAGGCCAAGCGGGATTGCCACGATCATGGCGATGATCGCGCCGATGAAGATCGTGCCCCAGAACAGCGGCAGCGCGCCATAATCCTGACCCAGATTGGCACCCGGGGTGGCCATGGGGTCGGGCCCCCAATGGGTGCCGAACAGGAACTCTGCGGGGCTGACAAAGCCGAAGAAACGGATCGTTTCGAACAGTAGTGAAGCAACGATCCCGAACGTTGTGAGGATCGCAACGAGCGAGGCCATCAGCAGCCCCACCATGACCGCGCGTTCAACCCGGGTGCGGGCGGTAAAATCGGACTTCAGCTTCAGGAAGGCGTATCCGCCACCCACCAGCCCCAGCAGCAGCGTGATGACAATTCCGATCGTGCCATAAAACCGTAACGCTTCGCGAAACGGCGCGACAAGGGCATTGGCTGCGGGATTGAAGGCCCCAAATGCAGTGCCTGCCGCGACGGCATAGGCTTCGGCGAGGATTGAATCCCGCTCAATGCCGAAGGGTGGCAGACTGGCCGCTGCCGGATGGCTGGTAACCTGAGCCAGGATCAACCCAGGGCTGATCCCATTCCAGGCAATCGCAAAGATTGCGGCAGGGACCACTGTCCAGAGAGCGACATACCAGCCGTGGTAATTGGGCAGGGAATGCAGCGGCGCGCGCGTCCCGGCCGGTGCGGCGCGCTTGAAGGCCCAGGCCTTGGAACGCGCCGCCAGCCATGCAACCAGGCCCAGCCCAAGGGCGAGCAGGAGAGGAATGGCTGGCGACATCGTTCGTACTGGTCCCTGTTATCGTTTACTTCAGGCCGCTGGCGTCCATCACGGTCAGCTCGCTGACCACCTTGGCATTCTTCGCCTGAACATCATCCGGGGCGACAACCATGCCCTGGCGCGCAAGCAGGCCGCCCTTGCTCCAGTTCTTGGCCCATTCGCCCAGGAATTCCTTCAGACCCTTGATGGCGCTGACGTGGGCCGCCTTAACGTAGATGTAAAGCGGGCGGGCACCCGGATAGCTGAAATCTGAGATCGAAGCATAGGTCGGGTTCACGCCATTCATCGGCGAACCCTTCAGCTTGTCGGCGTTCTCTTCAAGGTACGAGAACCCGAACACGCCCAGCGCCTTGGGATTGGCTTCCAGCTTCTGGACGATCAGGTTGTCGTTTTCACCGGCGTCGACATAGGCACCGTCATTGCGCACTTCGGTGCAGATCTTCTCGTGCTTTTCCTTGTCGCTGTCCTTCAGCGCCTTCATCGCCGGATCGGTGTCGCAGCCCTTCATCAGGACCAGTTCCTTCAGCGCATCGCGGGTGCCCGAGGTCGACGGCGGACCATAGACCAGGATCGGGAGTGCCGGCAGGGCAGGGTTCACGTCAGCCCAGGTCTTGGCGGTGTTGGGCTTGCCAAAGGGGTTGGCAGCCAGCGCCTTGTAGACGTCGGCCTGGGTGAGGGCGATCGACGGGCCGTTCTTGGCTTCGGCAAAGGCGATCCCGTCAAGGCCAACCTGGACCTCGATGATGTCCTTCACGCCGTTCTTCTGGCAATCCTCGAACTCCGACTTCTTCATCCGGCGCGAGGCATTGACGATGTCGGGGTGCTGCACGCCGACGCCGGCGCAGAACAGCTTCATGCCGGCGCCCGTGCCGGTCGATTCGATGATCGGCGACTTGATCTCGGCGTTCGACTTGGCGAGCGAGTCCGAAATCGCCTTGGCAAAGGGATAAACGGTTGAAGAACCGACGGCGCGGATCTGATCGCGCGAGGTTGACTGGGTGCCGCAACCGGCCAGCAGGGTGGCGGTAGCGGCGGCAATGAGCAGCTTGGTCTTGGTCATGGAATCAGCCCCTTCTTGGCGATGACTGGGATGCTCTGGCGCAGTTCCATGACAGGTTTATGACAATTCAATTTCGCGCACGGCAGGCAGCGCGATCGTTACCCGCGTGCCTTTGCCAAGAGTGCTGGCGATATCCAGCGCACCGCGGTGGCGCTCGACAATGTGCTTGACGATCGCGAGGCCCAAGCCCGTGCCCCCCGATGCCCGGCTGCGGCCCGGGTCGGTGCGGTAAAACCGGCGCGTAAGGTGCGGCAGGTGTTCCGGCGCGATGCCAGGGCCGTGGTCGATAACGGATAGTTCAACGCGGTTATGGGGTGTCGTTGCAACGCTGACTTCGACTGGCGTGTCATCGCCGCCATATTTCAGTGCATTGTCGATCAGGTTGCGCAACAATTGTTCCAGCTGGGTTGAATCCCCGCCGACAATCGCATGGTCAGCAGCACCGACCAGGTGGACCCGTTCCTTGCCGCGCAGCGATGCGACCTCTCCCACAACCCTCGCCG
>JBEEIN010000107.1:0-15635 GCA_041169825.1 Pseudomonadota bacterium | reverse complement strand
AACAGGCGGTGCATCCGGCTCATCGTCACCGCGTTGTGGGTGACGATCAGATAGCGGGTGTCGGTTTCCTTGGTCATCGCTTCCAGCAGGTCGCAGAAGCGTTCGATATTGGCATCGTCGAGCGGCGCGTCGACTTCGTCGAGCACGCAGATCGGGGCCGGGTTGGTCAGGAACAGGGCAAAGATCAGCGCCACCGCGGTCAGCGCCTGCTCCCCGCCTGACAGCAGGGTCAGCGAGGTCAGGCGCTTGCCCGGCGGTTGGGCGTAGATTTCCAGCCCGGCCTCCAGCGGATCGTCGCTGTCGACCAGCGCCAGATGGGCCTGCCCGCCTTCAAACAGCTTGGAGAACAGTCGCTGGAAGTGGGTGTTGACCGCCTCGAACGCGGCGCGCAGCCGTTCGCGGCCTTCGCGGTTGAGGTTGCCGATCGAGCCGCGCAGGCGGTTCACGGCTTCGGTCAGTTCGGCTTGCTCGGTGATGCTGGCCGAATGGCGCCCTTCAATCTCGGCCAGCTCATCGGCGGCGACCAGGTTGACCGGGCCTAGCCGCTCGCGATCGGCAACCAGCTTGTCATGCTCGGCGCTTTCCTGCCCCGATGGGCCGACTTCGGCGGCAACGAACTCGAACCGTTCGGGCAGCAGCGGCGGCGGGCACTGGAAGCGTTCGCCCGAGATGCCGGCCATTTCGGCGCGGCGGGCTTCCTCGTTCTCGGCGCGGGCTGCCGCTCCGGCACGGGCCTCGCGCGAAGTGGCAAGCGCCTCGTTCGCTTCGGCAAAGCGGCTTTCGACTGCGCGGGCGGTGTCGCCCAACTCGGTCACCTTGGCTTCGGCGTTGGCCAGTTCATCGGCTAGGCGGGTGCGAACTTCATCGCCCGCCTCGATCTCGCGCAGCAAGCCAGCGGGCTTGGCGGCGACCACGGCGCGCTCCTCGGCGATTTCTTCCGAGCGGCGGGTCATTTCGCTGAGGCGGCTGGCGGCGTCTCCGGCGCGGGCCTGCCAACCCTTGATGTCGGCGCGCTGCGAATTGCACCGCTCCCGCGCCACGGCCAGGCCCTGATCATGTGCAGCCAGCGCCGCGGTGGCCGATTGCAGCCCCTGCCGGGCGGCATCGTGGCGGCTTTGCGCTGCGGAAAGCTGGGCGCGGCCGCTTTCGGGATCGGGCAATGCGGCGCGGCGGGCTTCGGCGGCGGCAAGCTCGGTTTCGGCGGCCTTGCGTTGTTCGGCAAGGTCACCCGCGGCCTCGGCCAGTTCGGCGCGGCGGGCCTCAAGCCGGGCTTTGGCCGCCTCGGCTTGGTCAACGGCGCGCAGGGCCGCACGCTCCGCCTCAGCCGCTTCGGCCACGGCGCGTTCAGAGGCAATCACCGCCAGCTGCAATTCGGACAGTTCCGCCTGCACGGCATTGGCACTTGCCGCGGCCTGCTCGGCCGTCTCGCGCTTGGCCGGCAATTCGGCTTCCAGCGCGGTCAGACGGTTCTCGGCCTCAAGCCGGGCAGCTTCGGCTGCGCCTTCGCCTTGCGAAACGAAGCCATCCCAGCGGCGGATCCGCCCGGCGCGGGTGACCAGCCATTCGCCCGGGCCCAACGCGCGGCCATCATCCTCTTCGGCAACATGGACCAGGGCGAGGCGGGCCTTGAGCTCCTCCGGGCACTGGCTGACGTGGGTGGCAAGGCTGCCCGCAACCGGCTTTGGTGCCGCAGCGCCGGTCCAGAACCGGCCATCCTCGCCCGCCGGAGCCTGCCCCAGCGGTGCCTTGGCGTCGCGGCCCAGCACGGCGGCCAGTGCGCGCTCGTACCCAGGCGCGGCGCGCACCTGATCAAGCGCCACTGGCAGGCCGTGTTTGCCGCTGGCCTGCTTGGCCCGCGCATCGCGATCGCGTACCAGCGCCTGCCACTCGCGCTCAATCCCGGCCAGCTCGGCCTTGGCCGATGCCAGCGTTGATGAAGCGGCATCGCGGGCCGATTGCAGTTCACCCTTGCGCGCCTGTTGGGCTTCAACAGCGGCGCGGGCTTTGGTGAGCTTTTCAGCGGCGGCATCGCGGGCCTGCTCGGCCTCGGCCAGCGCGGCAAGCGGGTCACCCTCGCGGGCCAGCGCCGCCTTCAATTCCTCTTGCCGGCGCGCCTCGGCATCAAGCCGCGAGAGGCGCTGCTGGGCTGCAGCGACTTCCGCCTCGGCGACGCGCCATTCGGCTTCGACCCCGGCCTGGTCGGCGGTTGCCTTGGCCAATGCGAGTTCTGCCTGGCGCAGGTTGCGATCGGCATCTTCGAGCGCAGCAGCGACGAGCGGGCGGCGCTTCTCGTCAGCCGCGAGACGCTCTTCGCCCTCGGCCAATTCGCGTTCCAGCTTGGCAAGTGCTGCGGCGGCATCCTGGGTTAGCCGGTCGGCATCGCCTTTGTCCGCCTCGAGCCGCGCTTGCTGCCGATCAAGGTCTTTCAGCCGCTCTTCTGCAGCCTCAAGCTGCGTGGTCAGCGCGGCCATCCGGTGGCCGTGCGCGGTGGCATCATCGCGCCGATCCGCCAGTTCGTCCCGCGCTTCGGCAAGTGCCGAGGCGGCTTCATGCTGGGCCTTCTGCGCCTCGGCCATGGCGGTCTGCGCCGCAGAAACCCGGGCTTCGGCTGCTTGAGCTTCGGCCCGCGCCGCTTCGGCCGCCGCCGCCGCATCGCGCCAGCGGGCATAGACCAGCCGCGCCTCGGCCAGCCGGATCTTGTCGGACAGTGCCTTGTACCGCTCTGCCGCCCGGGCCTGCCGCCGGAGCGAACCGATCTGGGCATCAAGCTGCCCCATCAGGTCTTCCAACCGGGCCAGATTCGCCTCGGTCGCGCGCAGCTTTTGCTCGGCGTCCTTGCGGCGGACATGAAGACCGGCGATGCCAGCCGCCTCTTCCAGCATCATCCGCCGCTCGGCCGGCTTGGCGGCGATGACCGCGGCGATCTTGCCCTGGCTCACCAGCGCCGGAGAGTGCGCACCGGTCGCCGCGTCGGCGAAGACCAGCGCAACATCCTTGGCCCGCACATCGCGGCCATTGACGCGATAGGCCGAGCCGGCACCGCGTTCGATCCGGCGGACAACCTCAAGGTCGCTGTCATTGTCACCGCCATCTGCCAGCAGGACAACTTCGGCGAAATCGCGCGGCGGGCGCTGGGCGGTGCCGGCGAAGATCACGTCTTCCATGCCGCCACCGCGCATCGATTTGGGCGAGCTTTCGCCCATCACCCAGCGGATCGCCTCGAGCAGGTTGGACTTGCCGCAGCCGTTGGGGCCGACGACCCCCGTCAGCCCCGGCTCGATGTGGAGCTCGGCCGGCTCGACGAAGCTTTTGAAGCCCGACAGCTTAAGCCGCTTGATCCGCATCGTCTGGCAGTTTCCCCCTTCGCCGCCCGTGCTTAGCGGGCGCCGGCCTTTTCAAGCGCGACCTTGACGGCTTCCCAGGTATTCCCTTCAAGCTTGGCGCCGTTGAGGAAGAAGGTCGGGGTGCCGGTAATGTTCAGTTCCTGCCCGGCCTTGTTGGTTGCTTCGACCATCTTGGTGGCCTTGGCCGTGTCCGCCAGGCAGGTCTTGGCCTGATCGGCGGCGATCCCGCGCGCGGTAAAGAAGGTGTCCATGCCGCCAGCCTTGGCAATCGCGGCGAAACGCTGTTCAGGCGGAAGCTGACCGGCGGCGTTCAGCGCTGCTTCGTTCGACTGAAGGCTGGTGAACATATTCTTCTGCCAGCCCCAGAACTGCTCGGCCAGTGGCAGGGTCGCCTCGGGCGCACCGCAGGTGGCGAGCAGGGTGGCGGGCACGTCGAGCGCGTTCAGCATGAAGAAACGGACTTCATAGCTGACCCGGCCGCTGGCGACGAAATTGTCGCGCAGTTCGGCCGCACTCTTTTCCGCAAATTCGGCGCAGTGCGAGCAGCTCAGCGCGCCATATTCAACCAGCTTGATCGGCGCATTGGGGTTGCCCATGCGATAGCCGCCTTCGGGCGTGGCGGCGAAGGTATCCGCCCAGCTGCCGCCTGCAGGTGGCGCGATCTTGGCAATCGGTTCGCCAGTGGGCGCCGTAGCGGAGGCGCCATCATCGCTCTTGCCACAGGCGACAAGTGCCAGCGCCAAGGTTGCAGCGACGAAAGCCTTTGCGGCGAAGCGGGGGGTGGCAGCAGTCATGATTCGCAATGATCCTCTGGATTTGAGCCGCCAAGGCTAGCCGAGCGGCGAAAAAGCGGGAAGGAGCGCCCGGGTGGCCCACAGGCTTCTCCACAGGAGTCTCAGACGAAATCCTTCATGGTCGCAGCCAGCACTTCGCGCAAGGCGGGCCAGGTGTTGACCTGCAGGGCCTGGCCATTGACCTGAAAGGCCGGTGTGCCCCGGACGCCTTCGTTGTAGAAGGCGTTTTCGGTACCCTTCTGCAGTTTAGCCACCAGTGCTTCATCGGCCAGGCATTTGTCGATCTCGGCCCGTTTGAAGCCGCGCTTTTCCATCATCGCGTAAAGTCCCAGATCCTCGGTCATCGCCTGGACGCGCTTGTTCCAGTCAGGATTAGACCAGCGCTGGACTTGCGCGCGGGTCGGGCTGCGCAGCCAGTCGTGCTGGTACTTCAAGAGCTGCGTAGTGTTGCCAAAGAACTTTGTTGGCGGGCCGCAATAGGCAATCAGCGTGACGGTCTTGTCGATCTCGTTCAGGAAGAACGGCCGAATTTCGTAGGCGACCGAGCCAGGCCTGATGAACCGTTCCACCAGTTCCTCGCCACCCTGCATCTCGAATATGCCGCAGTGCGGACAGGAATAGGATGCATATTCGATCAGCCGGATCGCGGCATCGGGATTGCCGCGCACATGATAGCCCTCCTTGCTGAGGGTTACCGTCTGCGACCAATCCTTGTCCCTGGGCTTGCCAGCGCCGGTCAGCAGCACTGCGGCCGCGAGTGCGAGGATGCCTGAAAACAGCCCCCGCCGGCGCATTACATCCGCGCCTCGATCTGCGGTTGCAGCAGGTCCCATCCGCTCGTGCCGTAGAGCAATGCGCCATCCAGCACGAAGCTGGGGGTATGGTCGATGCCCAGCTTGGCAGCAGCTTCGGTTCCGGCAGCCAGGCGTTGGGCCATGCCGACATCGGCCAGGCAGCGATCGACCGTTACCCGGTCATAGCCGCGGCGGGCCATGATGTCGTAAAACTTGAAGTCGCTGGCGATCGCCCGCGCCCGTATTGGCAGGTTACCGGTTGACCAACGGGTCTGTTGGGCCTTGCTGCTGCGGGCCAGGGTGCCGATCCAATTCGCCTGACCGCGCATAAAGGCGCTGTGGTTCAGCAGGAACCGATCCTTCGGCCCGCAATTGGTCAGCATCGCCACCGTCAAGTCAATCGGATCGCGGATCAGGTGCCGGACTTCGACCGATACCTTGCCGCTGCGGATGTATTTCAGCTTCAGTCCGGCTTCGGCTTCACGTTCGAACTCTGCGCAATGCGGGCAGGTATAGCTGACCCAGGTGGTCAGTTTTACCTTGGCACCCGGATTGCCCAGAATGGTGCTTTGCTGCGCGGTGCGCGTCACGACGCGGTTCCAATCCTGGGGCGGGCTGGCGCCAATGGTCGCCAAGGCAGCCACGAACAGCAGGGCAGGGCGGAGCAGGTGCTTCAAGATCAGTCTTCCTCGTTCTTGTTGGCCAGGCTGCGGGCCAGGGATTCGAGCACGGTGCGCAATTCCGGATCACCAATATCGCGCAAGGAATCGCCCAATTCCATCGGAATTGGTTTCAGCGATGGTGGTGCGGCCGGGCGGTAGTTTTCCAACGGGGGCTTGACCGCCCCCTGGCGCAGCTTGACCCGGGCCACGGCGCTATAGCCGAAAAAGCGGTTCACCCGCTCAATGATCTCAGGCGTAACGTGGCTGATCAGCGGCGCATGGGCGGGCACTACAACCAGTTCCAGAATGCCATTGCTCTTTTCGCCGGGCGGGAAACGGATCGCCTCAGGGCTGCAAATGCGCGCATGCTTCGCGCCCACAATCTCGGGCCAGCGGGTCACCACGCTGGATTGGATAAAGCCAAACCGGCGAAAGGCGGTGCGGCCAACTTCGGGCATCAGTTCGGCCACGCTGCGCGCCGCGCCGCCACGCGGCCGCTCATAGCGGCGCGGAGTTGTGGCTGGCTTCTTCGGGTCCCGTTCCATTGCAGCGCTGGCAATGCCATAGCGCGCGGATGGATGCCAGCGTCGACACGATCTCTGACAAGCTGCTGGGCTGGTACGATCAGCAGGCCCGCGTCCTGCCGTGGCGCAGCCCGCCCGGCACGCCGCCGCCCGAACCCTACCGGGTCTGGCTGTCTGAAGTGATGCTGCAACAGACCACCGTGGCGGCGGTGGGCCCCTATTTCGCAAAGTTCCTGGCCCGTTGGCCCACCGTCACCGATCTGGCCGCTGCCGAAGATGCCGAAGTAATGGCTGCCTGGGCCGGCCTTGGCTATTACGCTCGCGCCCGCAACTTGCTGGCCTGCGCGCGGGCCGTCGCGGCCCGTGGCGGTGCATTCCCTCGAACCGAGGTGGAATTGCGCGAATTGCCGGGGCTTGGAGCCTATACGGCTGCTGCCGTTGCCGCGATCGCTTTTGGCGAACGAGCGACTGTGGTTGATGCCAATGTCGAACGGGTGGTGGCGCGCCTGTTTGCCATTGATGAACCGCTTCCTGCCGCGCGCAAGGCGATCCGGGCCCGGGCCGAGGAACTGACACCGGCAAGCCGCTCGGGCGATTTCGCCCAGGCGATGATGGACCTTGGCGCAACAGTCTGCACATCGCGCAATCCCCGTTGCCTGCTTTGCCCGCTGGCGGAGCATTGCCTTGGGCGCCAGCAGGGCGCGGAGCGTTTCCCGGTCAAGCTGGCCAAAGCGGCAAAGCCGCAGCGCAAGGGGCGGGCTTACTGGATTGAGCGCAATGACACGATCTGGCTGGTGCGCCGCCCTGCGAAGGGCATGCTGGGCGACATGCGCGCCCTGCCGGACGATGGCTGGTCCGCCCGTAGCGATGGGACTTCACAAGTGCCGCTCAGCGGCGAGTGGACTGCAGGCGGCGTGGTCTGCCACGGCTTCACCCATTTCGATCTCGATTTGCAATTGATGCTTTATTCGGGCGACGATTTGGATAGGCTGGCAAGCGACAGTGGCGAATGGTGGCCGCTGGACCGGATCGAGGAAGCCGGCCTGCCCACCCTGTTTGCCAAGGCGGCGCGATTGGCGCTGGCACAACGATAAGACTGGGAGAATGACCTTGCACCATCATGACGCCATCGCGCTTTCGCGCCGGAACCTGCTGCGCTCGACCGTGCTGCTGGGTGCCGGTGCGGCCATCGGCACTTTGCCGTTCGGCAGCCAGCTGGCCCAGGCTGCCTCGACCGTTGGTCTTGAGGCGCGTTGGCCCAAGGTGACGGCGATGCTCGACAAGTACGTCAGCAAGCAGAGCGTATCGGGCATGGTTGCCGCGCTTGGCTGGGGGGATAAGGATCCGGGCTTCATCGTCCGTGGCCGCGAAGCCTTCGACGATCCCGATGATGTTGGCGAAAACAGCTTGTTCCGGGCCTATTCGCAGACCAAGCCGATCACCGGCATGGCGGCGATGATGCTGATCGATGATCGCAAACTGAAGCTGGATCAGCCAGTGGCCGATTTCATTCCGGAATTTGCCAAAATGCAGGTCGCGATCGATCCCAAGAACAGCCTGGAATCGCGTCCGGCCAAGAACCAGATCACGATCCGCCACCTGCTGACCCACACGGCTGGCCTGGGCTATGCCGGGGTCGGCAAGGACAAGGTCAGCGCCGAATTGCTGCGGCTGGGCGTGACCCCGGCGGTGCTTTCGCGGATGAAGATCCCGGGCATGCCGGTCAGCCCGCCGACGCCCGGGCCGGACGAATTCGTCAAGCTGGCGGCGTCGGTGCCGCTGGTCTCGGAGCCGGGCACCGAATGGCACTATTCGATGGGGCTCGACGTGCTGGGCGTGGTGATCCAGCGTGCTTCGGGGGCCAAGAGCTTTGAAGCCTTCCTGCAAGAGCGGATGTTCGATCCGATCGGCATGAAGAGCAGCTTCTTCCAGGTGCCTGCCAGCGAGGCCCACCGCCTGACCGGCAATTATGGCCTGATGGGCGGTTTCCCGATCCCGATCGATCCGGGCAAGAACTCGATTTACCTGGACCGGCCGGCCTTTGCCTTCGGTGGCTCGGGGTTGGTCTGTTCCCCGGCAGACTATGACCGCTTCCTCAAGATGATCGCCAATGCCGGGATGGTCGGCACCAAGCGCGTCATGGGTGCAGCAGCAGTGGCCTTGGGCACCAGCAACCTGCTGCCCGATGGGGTCGATACCAAGGGCACCTTTATCGAAGGGGCCGGCAATGGCGCCGGTGGCCGTTCCGGCATGGGCCGCGATGCGGGGACCTATGGCTGGGGCGGGGCGGCCGGGACCGTTGCCTTCGTCAACACGCGGCTGGGCCTGCGCGCTGGGGTCTATACCCAGTACATGCCGTCCGAATCCCTGCCGATCCATGCCGAGTTCCCGGTAACGGTGCTGGCCGATCTGGCGGCGATGCGCGGGGCATGAGCGCAAAGATTGCCTTTGCCGGATCGCCGATTGACCGGGCCGATCACATCCGCGCCAATCCCGATGCGCTTAATGCGTTGATGGATTGGCGGGCGCGGCTGCTCAAGCTTGATGGGCTTGATCCGGTCATCTCGGTCGATAATCGGCTTGAATGGGGCACGCTGGCTGATGCCGCTCCCGACAGCGAGCTGGTCTTCCTGGGCCTGGCTGACGGCAAGGGCTGCTTTGCCGAAGTCGCGCCAAACCTGGGCGGCTCGGTCGCTCCGGCCAATCCCCGCCTGTGGGCCGCCATGGCCTCGCTCGACCACGGGGAGCTGGCAACCTATGGCGGCGCGCGCAGCCTGGTCGATTGGCACGCCCGCCACCGGTTTTGCGCGCGCTGCGGTTCGCCGACCAAGTTGGCCAAGGGCGGCTGGCAGCGGTCCTGCACCAGCCAAGCCTGCAAGGCCGAACATTTCCCGCGCGTCGATCCGGTGACGATCATGCTGGTTGAGCATCAGGGCAACCTGCTGCTGGGCCGCCAGCCGCGCTTTCCGCCGCGACGGTTTTCAGCGCTGGCTGGCTTCGTTGAGCCGGGCGAAAGCATTGAGGATGCCGTTGCCCGCGAAGTGCATGAGGAGGCAGGGCTGGTGGTGCGCGATGTGACCTATGTCGCCAGCCAGCCATGGCCGTTTCCGTCAAGCCTGATGATCGGCTGCCACAGCCATGCCGACAGCGCCGAACTGACCATCGATACGACTGAGCTTGAAGAGGCGCGCTGGTTCTCGCGCGCAGAGATTGTCGCGGCGATGGCCGGTGACGAGGACGCGCCCTTTATTGCCCCGCCGCCGCACGCAGTGGCCCATTACCTGCTCAAATGGTGGCTTGAACGATGACCCAGCCTGCGAAGGTGACGATCGACATCTGGTCTGACGTGATGTGCCCTTGGTGCATCATCGGTTACTCGCAGCTGCAAAAGGGGCTGGCCACGCTGCAGGGCGAGGTAGAGGCCGAGGTGCGCTGGCACGCATTCCAGCTTAACCCCGACATGCCCGCCGAGGGCGAGGAGCAGCAGGCCCACATCGCGCGCAAATATGGCCGCACGCCTGACCAGATGGCGGGCGCCCGGGCGCAGATGAAAGAGATTGGCGCGCGGGCGGGCTATTCGTTCGAATATGCAGGCGAGGGGGAAGCACCCGAAGCGCGGCTGTGGAACACCGAAAAAGCGCACAAGCTGTTGCTCTGGACCTTGGCCCAATACGGCCCGGAAAAGCAGACCGAATTGAAACTGGCGCTGTTTGATGCGCATTTCCAGCAGCGCCGCAATGTCTCCGATCCCGACGTACTGGCCGATCTTGCCGAGAGTATCGGAATAGATCGCGCCCAGGTCACGGCAGCGCTCGACAATGCGGTGCTGGGCCAACAGGTGCTCGAAGAACAACGCATGGCCTATGACATGAACGTCACGGGCGTTCCCGCCATGGTGGTCAACGGCAAGTACATGATCCCCGGCGCGCAAGAGCCTGAAACCTATGCCAATGCCTTGCGCCGCGTGATCACACGCGAGGCTGAACTGGCGGCGCGGGCGGGATGATGCCCGATTACACCGGCCAGGTCGCCGTTATCACCGGCGGGGCCGGGGGAATCGGTGGTGCGCTGGGCAAGGCGCTGTCAGCAGCCGGGGCACAGGTCCTGCTCGCCGACCGCGAAGCCGGGGAAGACATTGTCGCCTGCGATGTTGCCAAGCTGGAAGAGGTTGAGGCGCTGGCCGAACTCGCCTGGCAGCGGTTTGGCCGGGTCGATCTGCTCGTCAACAATGCCGGCATCGGTGGTGCCCACGGCCGGTTGTGGAAGGTTGATCCGGGTGCGGCGCGGCAGATCTTCGAAGTCAATTTCTGGGGCGTGTGGCATGGTTGCCGCGCCTTTGCGCCGCGCATGGCGGTGCAGGATCATCCAAGCGCGATTTACAATGTCGCGTCTGAAAATGCCCTGTTCTGTGCCGTCCCGCGCAATGCGGCCTATATCGCTTCGAAGCACGCCGTGCTCGGCATGACCGAGAGTCTGCGCGAGGACCTTCCAGAACATGTCCACGCTGGCACGATCATTCCGGGCTGGGTCCTGTCGGGTTTGACGAGCGAGGGCGGTCGTGATGTTGCGATGCCGGCTGATCGCTATGCCGAAATCATCCTGCCACAATTGGCGGCGCGCGAACGGTTCGTGGTGAGCCATGCCTATAACGCTGTCCAAATGGCCGAACGCACCGAAGCCCTAGAGGCTGCCTTCGCCCGTTCAGCCCCGCGCTATGACGGCGATATCGAGCATGACGTGCGCGCCTATATTGCCCGGCTACGCAAGGTATAGCACAGCGTGATCGGTCAAGTTCGCTTGCCGATGCCCAGACGCTAACCCTGATTCTAACGGTTAAACGCGTGCAACGCTTAGGGCTGCCGCGAAAGACCTGTTGACATTACGTACAATCTGCACTCCTTTAAGAAAATCTAGCAATCTTAGTGATTTGCGAGTCGAGAGGGGCTGTGCGTTGGCTATTTCGAATCTTTTGAACCTGGGTCAGAACTCGCGTCAGCTGATTTGTGGTTTTGACAATGCTTACGGTGCACAGTTGCAAGGCGTCATTGCGCTTGTTTACGATTTTCAGTTTTTGAAAATAAATCACTTTAACGCTGCAAATATCTGGCAAAATATTTCATCAAAATCAGGTAATGATACTTCCATTCAGGGCGGTGGAAGTTTGTCAATTGTTTACGTCGCAATTTCAAGCGATAATACAAGGCGCTACACCTATATTGGAAAGGCGGCACGAGACCTCCGGACCCGATATTCGGCCGCGGGCCCTAACTCGGGTGGTATGCAGCAATGCTTCTATAACTATTTTGAAAACAACAATAATGCCACATCGATGGACATCACGATCTACGCAACTGGCAACCCTTGCCTGATTGAAGGTTGGTGTGTCGATATGGCCATCAACAAGGGTTTTACGTTGCTTAACGTGATCGATCCCAACTGATTTCCAGTTTTATTGCAATATTATTATTTAACCACCCAATGTTAGGGAGTGTTTATCAATGGCTGACAAGCGTCACGCCGCTGCGGATGAAGCTGAAATTGCTGCGATGGTGGCCTCGCCCGCAAAGGAAGAGGCTATGCTTGAGGCTCTGCCCGGCGGACTTAAGCCGCTTCCGACCATCCACGACGACCTTGCCCAGGAATTGCTGAATCTGGCGGATCGCCAGGTCGCAGAAATCCGCAAGCTGCTGGGCTCGCAATCAGCCAAACCAAAGCTGAAGCGGATTGAGCAGATCTTTAAATCGAAGGCGGGCCCGGCTCCTCATGTTGGCGAAGAGCTTGAGCGATTGATGCGGATACCTTCGGTCGCACCAAAGACAGCGGTGCTGGACGCCTCATTCGATCGCGCCATGGCTACGGCGCTGAACACCTATGATAAGGACAGCGTCCGCGCGGGCGGTAATATCCAATCCGCTTTTGATGACTGGGAAATGGGCGTTCGCATTTACAAGTCAGAACTGCGAGCGGCAGGGTCCACGCTGGCCGCGCAAATCGAACTCGCCAGCCATCAGCATGATGCCGACGATTATGATTATGACGAGCAGCCAAGGGGCGCTCTGGTGGTTCGCCACTATGCTAAGTCAGCAAAAATCGCCCAATCGATGGTCGCTTACGAAAAGACCATGCAGCAAGCTGGGGCGGATCTGGCGGCTGCTTATGGCAAGTTGATGGCCGCGGTTTACAGCACGATCGATGCGCTGGCGTTGGCAGAGACGGTTTTGATCGCTGCCGTCCAGAATGCCTATTCAGCGTTCTGGACAGGTGCCCAAAGCGCCGTCTCGCAGGCCCGCCCTGACCGTTAAGCCAGATCTGGTGCCGGAGTAACCTGCATGCCGACTTCTACTATTCCGTTTGATCCCTCGTTGGTCCTGGGCATGATCGTCGATCCCAGTAAGATCCAGACATTGGAAAAGATCGCGCAGCTTCAGCTGCCGGTCGATCTGGCTCGCGATCACGTGAACGCCCTGCTTCGCCAAAAACTCAGCATGGACATGACGGCCCGTGAACTGGTGAGCCTGGGTGCAACCCCTGACATGTTGCAGGACTTCAACAAACAGACCCAGGATCTGATGGGCGATATACTGTCAGCAGCCAAGGACTTGGGCAGCGCCGTTGCCCAGGCCGAAAAGGAAATCGTTGCGGCAAAGGCGCAAGCAGGCCAGGCCCAGATTTCCAGCCAGTTGCAAAGCCCGGTTGATTTTACCGCCTCCCAGCTGGCGGCACTACCAATCAGTTCGGACTCCATGAACATGGATGTTCAGTATTTTCGGTATGAAAATAATGAACAAAGTGCCGCTTCGGCAGCCAGCGCGATCTCGACCTTTGTTGGGTCGAAGGTTTCCAGTTTCCTTGGTTCTTCGTTCGGTGCTCAGGCGGCGGCCTCTGCCACCAGTTCGGTAACGACCGCGCACCAGAACCACGGCACGATCGGCACGCTGGTGATCTGTGCCAATTGCACAAGCCGGCAAGCGCAGGTTTTCTCGCCGCTGGTTCTTGATGTCGACGCGGCGATCGATTCCTACAACAAGCAGGCCAGCGACAAGATGCCTGTCGAAGACCCGAACGCTATGAAGAAGATGGCGCTGACCAATCAGGATGATGACGCATCAAAGTCATTAGCCGTGCTGATTGGGGCAACCTACGGGTCAAGCTTCGTTGGTTTCGTCCATTTTGAGCAAGTCGAGGTTACTGACAGCAGTCAATCTGCATCGTCGGCCTCGTTTGCGGCCCAAGCGCAGGCAGAGGAAGATCTGTTCCTTGAAAATGTCGAGGGCAGCTGGGGCCTTGATGCCCAATCGGCGTCCAGCCTCAAGAACCTGATGAGCACATCGAACATTCAATCGCACTGCTCACTGATCACGATGGGGCTGATCCCGTCAATCAAATCGAACCAGGTCTTGGCATCGGTGAAGATGCTGCAAAGCGATCCGAAATCAGACATGGAGGCCCTTGCCGCCTTGCAGGATGCGACAAACGACAATTCCTCCACCGTCGCGTCAAGCGCTGCCAATGCCCGCAAGGGGGAAGGGCTGGCGCAAATGAAATCGGACTATATCAAGGCTGCGGTTGATGCGGTGGGCAATATCGACGAGCAAGCCAATCAGGTGATTGATCTGAACTCGCTGCAGGTCGCGCTTGATGATTACGTGGCGCGGGCGTCAGACGGTAAAACCGGGGTGCCGATCAACTTCTACATCAAGTATGTAACCAAGCGTGACATCGCCGAGGCATGGATGAACAAGTACTATCCATCCATGCTGCATGATCCCGCGGCGGCGAACACCTGATCGCAAGCGGGCGGCTCAGTTCGGCCAGTAAACGTATTCGTCACCGGGGCGGAAATGTTGGGCCATGGTCTTGTCGATCATGATCGCGCTGTCGGTGGTAGAGCGGTAAAGCGGCGGCTTTCGGCCTTGCTGGTGCCTGGCGAGCAAGGCCTTGAGTTCGGCGAGCTTCGCAGGCTGGGCGTCGGCCAGGTTGCGGAGCTCGGTCGGATCGGACTTCAGGTCAAACAGCCACGCCTTGCCTTGCTTGCCGTTGACCTGCAGCTTCCAGTCGCCCGCGCGGATCACCTGATAATAGCCGCTGTTCCAGTAAAGCGCATCGTTGGGCCGGTTGATTCGGGCTTGTCGCTCGGCTGCGGGCAGCAGGTCTTGCCCGTCAATCGCTACCTCTTGGGGCAGCGGCGCCCCGGCGGCCGCGGCCATGGTCGGCATCAGGTCGATATGGTGGACGGGTTGGGCCACCTTGGTGCCCGGCTTGATGTGGCCGGGCCAGGCCATGAATAGCGGCACCCTGATCCCGCCTTCAAAGAACGTGATCTTGAACCCACGATAGGGCGCATTGATCCCGTCGAGCCCGATATAGCCGGGCCCGCCATTGTCGCTCGACAGGACGATCATGGTGTTTTTCGCAAGACCCAGTCGGTCGAGCTCACCCTGGATCCGGCCGACGCTCCGGTCCAGCGCACGCAACATGGCGGCATAGACGCGCAAGCGGTGCGGCTTGATGTCGCCAACCGCTTGGTAGTCCGCCTTGGTCGCCTGAAGTGGCGTGTGAACGCCCCAGTGCCCCAGATAGAGGAAGAACGGGCGGTTGCGGTTGGCCTGGATCACCTTGATCGACTGATCGGTCCAGTAATCGGCCAGGTATCCGCCCGGCGCGAACCACGGGCCGTTGTTGTAGGACGTCGCAAAGCGCATCGAAGCCCACAGGAAGCGGTCGATCGGATCGAAATCGATCTTGGCATTGACCGCATTGGGATCGTTTTCGGGCAGGTGCAGCCCGCTTTCCATCATCAGGCTTTCGTCAAAGCCCTGGTCATTTGGGTGAAAGCCCTTGGCATTGCCCAGGTGCCACTTGCCGATCTGGACCGTGTGATAGCCGCGCTTTTTGAGCAGTTCGGCGATCGTTACTTCGCTGTTTGGCAATCCTTCACCGGCAAAGCCCGGATTGTTTGCATCGGCATCAGCGTCATAGATCACCGGTGGCAAGTCACCGCGAATGTCATCCGCCACCATCTTCACGATCCGGCCCATGCGGGGCGGGGTGGGGGTGTATTCGAACCCGGTTCGGGTGGGATAGCGTCCGGTAATGATCTGCGCGCGCGAAACGGCGCAGGTGGCGCTGCCCGAATAGGCCTGGGTAAATTGCGCGCCACTGGCGGCCAGACGATCGATGTTGGGTGTGGGCACCCGACCGCCGGCAACGCCGGTGCCGGTCACGGTCAGGTCGTTGATCCCCAGGTCATCCAGCAGGATGAAAACCACGTTGGGTGGGCGCTGATCGATTGGCTGGGCCGCCTTGTCTGGCCCTTGCTGCCAGGGGATCGGTCGGTTGGGCGCGATATCGTGCGACATCTGGCGTGCCGCCAGGGCCAGGACCAGGTCGGTCCGTTTGGCATAGCCGACCGCACCCAATGCCATGGCGGGAAGCGTGATCCCCAGCGCCCACTTCTGCCACCGCTTCATCCCGCTCCTCCCACTTTGCCTTTAGGTCAGACGAGCCCCAGTCTCGC
>JBEEIN010000106.1:0-8029 GCA_041169825.1 Pseudomonadota bacterium | reverse complement strand
GCCAAGGCCGACATGGCCACCTGGCTGGCCTGACCTAGCAACGGCATCCCGGCCGCTGCGCCTGCTTCGGCCGGGTCGTGGCAAATTCCGCGCGGGTCAGGCTGCCATCGCCATTGGCATCGCCGCTCTTGAAGCGGTTAGAGGTGGCCACCGCCCATTCCTCAAAACTCAGCAGGTTGTTGCCATCCTTGTCGAGCTTGCGGAACATGGCGACCCGAGGTTGAAGCGCCTCGCTGCGGCTGATCAGGTTATCGCGGTTGCGATCGAGCCGGTTGAACCGGCGCTCCTCACGCGTGTCTTCATCCACTTCGGGCAAGGCGCCCCCCATGATCCCGGCCCCATCCTCGGTCGGGATTGCTTCGAGATCGCCCTCGTTCGGGATTTCAGCGCGCGTCGGCGGTGGCGGCGCGGCGCTTTCGATTGCAGCCCGCCCTTGCCACCAGAACAGTCCGGCTGCCGCCAGCAGGAGAGCGCCGACTGCGCCCAAGACGGTTCGGTTCATCGCGAGTCTCCCGAAAATTCAACGCCCTATCATGCCGATCCGCATTGCTGCTGCCAAGGCCATTGGGCCTTCCAACAGCGGCGTCTTACCGTCGCGGCGGCGAGCCAGACCGTATAGCACGGCAAGCGATCGCAGCTTGCGCGGCAAGGGCAACGCGGGCAATTCCCCGCCTTGACCGCCAGCGGCAAGGCTCCATCCGCGAAGCGCGGCCGCGGCAGCTTCGCTGGCTGCGGCGCAACCGGCCTGCTGCGCCAACCCGCGACCCAGCGCGGCCCGGCCCTCTGCCAGTGCCAGATGATCAGCCCGATCGGGATCGAGCATCGCTTCCCATCCATCGGCCAAGGCCAACAGTGGATCGACCGAACCAGTCCAACCGGCCAGAGCCGTCAGTAAGGGCTCCCCCTGCGGACGCTGCGCCGGTGCTTGAACCAGGCGTTCGCGCCACCAGGCCAGCTTGATCTGGGCCAACAGCACTTCGCGTGCGCTCGCCACAATCCCCGCCAGCCTCGCATCGAGCGCAAAAGCCGCCAGCTGCAATGGGCGGACACCCTTGGGCGCATAGGCCAGCGCCAGCCGCAGCTCCGGCGGCAGGGTTGCTTCAAACATGATGCGCATCTCCACACTGCGCCAGCTCCGCGCGTCTGCTCGCGGACGGTCGGTAAGCAAGGGCAGAAACCTTGTTAACTCTTTTGCTTCACGAACTGCAAACCAAAGCTCTGACAAGTCCGGAACCAAACAACGGATCGCACCTTCGGGGATGGTAATGCGCGCTGCAATTAATCGCTGGTTTCAAAGACTGTAACGCAGCCCTAGCGGAAGCGATCGGCAGGTCCTGCGTATCATCAGCATAACGGCATTTCCGATCACCTATACCCGAACGACTTTCATCGCCTGACCGCAGCCTGCCCTCGAGAGCCAGGCAAGCCGCTCCGAACAAAGCGCTTTTTTAAAATTTACAGGTTCTTAACCACGTTCCTTCGGCAAGCTGATAGGCCGCCGAGGCTATGCTCTCCGCCAACCAAGATCGGGGCGCAATCGAACATGGTCAATAATACGCACAAGACAGGCGCGTTGACAGGTTGGAACTTCCTGACGCGCTTGCGGCGTGACGTGGCCGGCAACACCCTGGCCATGCTCGCCGCCGGTCTGTTCCCCCTGCTCGCGCTGGTTGGCGGCGGGATCGACATGGGGCGCAACTACCTGTCCCAGACCCGCCTCCAGCAGGCCTGCGATGCTGGCGCGCTGGCCGCGCGCAAGCGGCTCGGCACGCAAGTTGTGGCGGACGGCACCATCCCCACCGATGTGGCCGAGATCGGCAACCGGTTCTTCAACCTGAATTACCGCGCCGGGGCGTTCGGCACCCGCGACCGCAGCTTTCAAATGACCCTGATGCCGGATTACGCAATCAAAGGGAACGCATCGGTCGCCGTCCCGACCACGATCATGCAGATGTTCGGCTATAACCAGATCGACATCTCTGTCGCATGCGAGGCCCAACTCAACTTTGCCAACAGCGATGTGATGTTCGTGCTGGATACGACCGGGTCGATGTCGTGGACGAACCCCGGCGACAGCAAGCCCAAAATCGACGTCCTGCGCGATACGGTACACGACTTCGTCACCCAGCTGGAAGGCAGCAAGGGCCCCGGCGTGCGGATGCGCTATGGCTTTGTGCCCTATTCGTCGAATGTGAATGTCGGCAGCCTGCTAAAATCGGACTGGATGGTTGACAGTTGGACCTACCACGGACGGGAATCTAAGCCGAGCGGCGACTACACGACCATTAATACGACCAATACGGTCTATACCTATGTTTCCGGTTCGCGTGCGGCCATTGCGCCGTTCAACTGGCCCGATTGCCCAAGCAGCCCCTATACCTCAGCAACCTCCGGTGAAGGCACCAATCCGGATGGTTCGACCTATGGCACGACCGTTGAGAATGGAAAAAAGTACTCGTGCACCCCGCTGGCCAACGGGGAAGTTTCGGTCACCGGCTGGGATTACACCGATTACACGTTCACTTGGCAAGCCGGAGTGCAGGTTCCCCAAACGGTCGAAATCCTGAAATGGCTGTACCACCCGATGACCTTCGACACGCGCTTCGTCAAAGGCAATTCGGGCAACGATCCGGTGCATTACGGGCAGATCCAGGTCCCGATGATGGGCATTCCCGACGCCCCACTTAATGGGGCTGCGACGTTCAATGGCTGCATTGAAGAACGCGATACCTATGAAATCGATGATTACAGCAACGTCGATTTTTCCAGGGCTCTGGATCTCGATCTGGATGCCGTGCCCAGCAAGAACAACCCAGGCACCCAGTGGCGTCCGCTGCTGCATGAACTGTCCTGGCTGCCTGAAGTTCTTTTTGACAAGGACGACTTTCTAAACCCGAATCCGAAATTCAGCCTGTCGAATTACTACAATTCCGGGTTGGATACGGGGGCCTCGCCCTGCCCGGCGCCAGCCCAGAAGCTGCAGGAAATGTCGGTGTCACAGGTCGATGCCTATACGGCCGGGCTAACACCAAGCGGTTCAACCTATCATGACATCGGCATGATCTGGGGCGGACGCTTACTGTCACCGACCGGCATCTTCGCAAGCGAGAACGCGGATCGTCCGGGCCGCCCAACCAGTCGCCACCTGATCTTCTTAACCGATGGCGAAACCTCTCCCTACGAGCTGAACTATGGCACCTATGGCATCGATCCCATGGACAAACGGCGTTGGAACCGGGAAAATCCCAAAGGCGGACTGACACTGAGCCAAGTGGTTGAAAAGCGCTTCACCGTGGCCTGCAACGAGGTGAAGAACCGCAACATCACCGTGTGGTTCATCGCCTTTGGCACCAGCATCAACCCGGTCATGACCGAATGCGCCGGGCCCGGGCACTATTTCGAAGCGAATAACGCCGCCGACCTGGCCAGCGCCTTTTCCAAGATTGCCAGGCAGATCGGCAACCTGAGGGTATCGAAATGATGGACCGTTTCCTCGCCAGGCTCGCAAACAATCGCCAGGGCGCGACGATTGTCGAATTCGCCCTGATCCTGCCGACGCTGCTGCTGACCCTGATGGGCCTGTTTGACATGGCCCACAACATGTACACCGCGCAGATTCTGAACGGCGCGGTTCAGGAGGCGGCCCGCAATTCGACCATCCAGGGCACCAAAAGCGATCGGCAAGCTCTGGATCGGGAAGTAAAGAAGGCGGTCTTGGCGATTGCGCCAGGAGCCAGGGTTACCTTCTCGCGATCCTATTTCCAGAACTTCTCCAATGTTGGTCGGCCCGAGGATTGGAGTGACCTGAACAGCAACGGCAAGTGTGACGGCGGAGAGCCGTTCGAGGATGTCAACGGTAACAGTAAGTGGGACACCAAGCCGGGCCTGGGTGGGATCGGCGCAGCGCGTGATGCGGTGCTTTATCAGGTCGCGATCAGCTATCCGCGGCTGTTCCCTGTCGCCGCTCTGATCCCCGGGCAATCAGCGACGATGGAAATGACGACCAAAACGGTGCTGCGCAACCAACCCTATTCGTCAAGCGGACAGAGCGCCCCAGCCACGGGGAATTGCAAATGAACCTGCTTCGTAAACTTGCCCGCAACCGTTCGGGCCTGGCCTTGGTGGAGTTCGCATTGGGGGCGCCGCTGGTGCTGACCGCCGGCCTCTGGGGTACGGAAACGGCCAACCTGGCGCTGACCCATATGAAGATCAACCAGCTGGCCGCCCAGATCGCGGACAATGCCTCGCGCATCAGCGAACAATCAGCACTGCAAACCCACCGCGTCTATGAAAGCGACATCAATGACGTGTTTTATGGTGCGCAGCTGCAATCGGGTAAGCTGGACCTGTTCCGCAACGGCCGAGTGATCATTTCCAGCCTGGAAGTGCGTCCCGGCGGCACTAGCCAATACATCCACTGGCAGCGCTGCCGGGGGGCCAAGCAGGCGGCATCAAGCTATGGCGTAGAGGACCAGAACCTACCCCACGGCATGGGCCCGACCGGCGAGGAAGTCACCGCGCAACCCGATGAGGCGGTAATCTTTGTCGAGGTCCAGTTCGACTATCAGCCACTGATCTCAGACAAGTTTGTTGGCAGCGAGACGATCCGCTCAATTGCAACATTCACGGTCCGTGACCAGCGCGACCTGACGCAGGTCTACCAGCAGGATCCCAGCGAGCCCGACCCGGTACAAAGCTGCAGCACTTACAACGGCACGATTTCGTACAGCAGCTCGGGGCGGATGACCTGATCACCACCCCGGGGCTGATCAGCGGTAACAGACCTTGCGGACTGCTGCGGCAATCCGCGGTGCGTCGATGATCGCGGCCTTTTCCAGGTTCGCGGCATAGGGCAGCGGCACGTCCTCGTCGCAGACCCGCAAGACCGGGGCATCGAGGTGGTCGAAGCCCTCTTCCATGCAGATCGCCATGATCTCGGACGAGATCGAGCACTGCGGCCAGCCCTCTTCCGCCACGACCAGACGGTTGGTCTTGGCCAGCGAAGTCAGCACGGCATCCTTGTCGAGCGGACGCAGGGTGCGCAGGTCGATCACTTCGGCATCGATCCCTTCGGCGGCCAGCATTTCGGCAGCTTCAAGCGCCAGGCCAACGCCGATCGAATAGGATACGATCGTCACGTCCTTGCCTTCGCGCATGATCCGCGCCTTGCCGATCGGCAGGACGTGATCATCGAGTTCGGGCAGATCGAAGCTGCGGCCATAGACCAGCTCGTTTTCGAGGAAGACCACCGGGTCTTCGCAGCGGATTGCAGCCTTGAGCAGGCCCTTGGCGTCGGCCGCGTCATAGGGCGCGATCACCACCAGGCCGGGAACATTGGCGTACCACGGGCCATAGTTCTGGCTGTGCTGCGCACCAACGCGACTGGCAGCGCCATTAGGGCCGCGGAACACCACCGGGCAGCGCATCTGCCCGCCCGACATATAGTTGGTCTTAGCGGCCGAGTTGATGATGTGGTCAATCGCCTGCATGGCGAAGTTGAAGGTCATGAACTCGATCACCGGGCGCAGGCCACCCATCGCCGCGCCGGCCCCGATCCCGGCAAAGCCGTATTCGGTGATTGGGGTATCGATCACGCGCTGCGGCCCGAATTCCTCGAGCAGGCCCTGGGTCACCTTGTAGGCCCCTTGGTATTCCGCCACTTCCTCGCCCATCACGAAGACGCGGTCATCGCGGCGCATTTCCTCGGCCATCGCGTCGCGCAGCGCTTCGCGAACGGTTGACACCTTCATGTTCGTGCCCGCCGGAATCGCCGGATCAGCCTTGCGTGGAGCGGGCGCCGGCGGCGCCACGACGGCAGCTGACGCTGCGGGCGTTTCGGACCCGACAGCCTTCTGGACAGCCGCTGGCGCAACTGCGGCTACGTCACCGGCATCGCCGCCAATCACCGCAATTACCGCGCCGACCTTCACCCCTTCGGTCCCTTCCGGAACCAGGATCTGGCCAATCACGCCTTCATCGACGGCCTCGAATTCCATCGTTGCCTTGTCGGTCTCGATCTCAGCCAGGATGTCCCCCGACTTGACCATATCGCCTTCCTTGACCAACCACTTGGCCAGGGTACCCTCCTCCATCGTCGGCGAGAGCGCGGGCATCTTGAGTTCGATTGCCATCAGTAGCTCTCCACCAGCACGTGGGTGTAGAGTTCGGTCATTTCTGGCTCCGGAGAATTTTCTGCAAAATCAGCAGCTTCAGCAACAATGCTGCGAATCTGCTTGTCGATATCCTTAATCCGGTCCTCGTGGATGCCACGGGCCAGCAGTTCGGCCTTGGCGCCTTCGATCGGATCGTGCTTGTCGCGCATTTCCTGCACTTCCTCTCGGCTGCGATACTTCGCCGGGTCGGACATGGAATGGCCACGATAACGGTAGGTGTTGAGCTCCATCAGCACCGGTCCGTTGCCTGCACGGACATAGTCGAGCGCGATGTTGGCAGCCTGGCGCACTTCCAGCACGTCCATGCCGTTCACCGCCATGCCCGGAATGCGGAAGGCGGTGCCGCGACGATAGAACTCGGTCTCGGCCGAGCCGCGCTTCACCGCAGTGCCCATCGCATAGCCGTTGTTCTCAACCACAAAGATGATCGGCAGCTTCCACAGCGCGGCCATGTTGAACGCTTCGTAAACCTGGCCCTGGTTGGCCGCGCCATCGCCGAAATAGGCCATGCAGACCCCACCATCACCGCGGTACTTGTGCGCAAAGGCCAGCCCCGTGCCCAGCGGCACCTGCGCGCCGACGATCCCGTGCCCACCATAGAATTTATGGTCGACGCTAAACATGTGCATCGACCCGCCCTTGCCTTTGGAAATCCCAGCAGCCCGACCGGTCAGCTCGGCCATGATGACCTTGGGATCGATCCCATAGGCCAACATGTGGCCATGGTCGCGATAGCCGGTAATCACGCTGTCCTTTTCGCCATCAAGCGCGGACTGCAGGCCCACCGCTACCGCCTCCTGGCCAATGTAGAGGTGGCAGAATCCCCCGATCAGGCCCAGGCCGTAGAGCTGGCCAGCACGCTCTTCAAAGCGGCGGATCAGGACCATCTGTTCGTAGAACGTCAGCAACTCTTCATCGCTGGCTTTATAGCGCTTGTCGGCGGTGTGCGCCTCTTGCAAGCTGCGCAGCGCAAAGCCTTCTTCTGCGGCAGCAGCCTTGGCGGCATTCGGTTTCTTAGCCAATTGTGGTCCCCTGGGGTGGAATCCTCTCAGGCGCCTATAGGGCGCGAGAGCCGTAAGGGAAACCGGTGCATTCGTATTTTTGGATTGATTGCCCGCGCGCCATCTGGGCGCATGCAGCGATCAGTTGAGCAGGATCACCACTTCGTCCGGGTGAACAAGGTTCATGTCCTTGCGGACCAGTTCACTGGCCATGTCGGGATCGACATTGTTAGGATTGAGCAAGGCCACGCGATTCTTGAGCACGTCCCGCTCAGCCTTCAGCTTTTCGACTTGGGCCTGCTTTTCCGCAAGCGCGCGGTTATAGTCGCTCCACGCCAGAACGCCGCTGGGTCCAGCCAGAGCAATTCCCAGCAGAAACAACAGGCCAAGCAGGGGCGACGCCTGTCGCACATTCTGATTGAGAATTTTTGGTTCGTTACGCCCGCCCATGAGCACCTTAGAATCACATTCGATTCAGCGTTTCAAGCGTTAAATCTGAGAAATCGACCGGGCGAAAACCCCGCCGGAAAAAGTGAATCTTTTTCAGCCACTTGGCGCGCCAAAGAAATGCCTCGCAACAGCGAGTAGTTCCTCCGCTCCAACCTATTTGATGCAACACCGTTTGGTTCACGGCGCGGACGGCAGAATCACATTCACTTCTGCACGCAAGCGATTGCCCATGCGGTGGTTTCCCGCAGCGCTTGACGGCAAGTCCGCAGAAAATCCTGCCATATTCGTATTTACCCGATACCGGATACGGAAGTGCTCAATCCGTGCTTGCGGAAAACGGCCTGACAAGACCGCCTGATAGCTTCTGGTCAACAGTTGGGGCGCAAGACGACGCAAAGACAACTT
>JBEEIN010000105.1:0-8697 GCA_041169825.1 Pseudomonadota bacterium | reverse complement strand
ATCCCCGGCAGCAAAACCCGCGCGAAAGCATTTGGGCAATAGGGCCCGCGGGCGAAGGAAAACTGAATGTTCGACGTCAAAACCGTAAGCATGGAGTGGGGCGGAAAGACCCTCACCCTGGAAACCGGCCGCATTGCCCGTCAGGCTGACGGCGCGGTCCTCGCCACCTATGGCGAAACTGTTGTGCTCTGCGCCGTCACGGCCGCCAAGAGCGTGAAGGAAGGGCAGGATTTCTTCCCGCTCACCGTTCACTACCAGGAAAAGTATTTCGCAGCCGGCCGGATCCCGGGTGGCTTCTTCAAGCGCGAACGTGGCGCCACGGAAAAGGAAACGCTGGTTTCCCGCCTGATTGACCGTCCGGTCCGTCCGCTGTTCCCCGAAGGTTTCTATAACGAAATCAACGTGATCGCGCAGGTTCTGTCCTATGACGGCGAGTGCGAGCCCGACGTGCTGGCGATGATCGCCGCCTCGGCTGCGCTGACCATCTCGGGCGTGCCCTTCATGGGTCCGATCGGTGCGGTTCGCGTGGGTTACAAGGACGGCGAATACCTCCTCAACCCGAAGCAGGAACTGGCGATCAAGGAAGGCGAGCTTGACCTCGTCGTCGCCGCCACCGGCAATGCCGTGATGATGGTTGAATCCGAAGCCAAGGAGCTTTCGGAAGAAGTCATGCTCGGCGCGGTGATGTTCGCGCACGAAGAGTGCAAGAAGGTCGCCAACCTGATTATCGACCTGGCTGAAAAGGCCGCCAAGGAACCTTGGGAAATCGCGATCTCCGACAACTCGGCGATCAAGGCGAAGCTCAAGGACCTGATCGGCAAGGACATCGCCGCCGCTTACAAGCTGACCGACAAGTCGGCCCGCTCGGCCGCGCTGAACGCAGCCCGTGACAAGGCCAAGGAAGCCTTCGCCAACGAAGACGCCCAGACCCAGATGGTCGCGATCAAGACCGTCAAGAAGGTTGAAGCCGACATCGTGCGCGGCGCGATCCTGAAGGACGGCACCCGCATCGATGGCCGCAAGGTCGATCAGGTTCGCCCGATCGAATCGATGGTCGGCTTCCTGCCGCGTACCCATGGTTCGGCGCTGTTCACCCGCGGTGAAACCCAGTCGATCTGCACCACCACCCTTGGCACCAAGGATGCGGAGCAGATGATCGACGGGCTGGAGGGCCTGACCTATTCGCGCTTCATGCTGCACTACAACTTCCCGCCCTATTCGGTCGGTGAAGTGGGCCGCTTCGGGGCCCCCAGCCGTCGTGACACCGGTCACGGCAAGCTGGCCTGGCGTGCGCTGCAGGCCGTGCTGCCGAGCAAGGAAGAGTTCCCCTACACGATCCGCGTGGTCTCGGACATCACCGAGTCCAACGGTTCGTCGTCGATGGCCACCGTCTGCGGTGGCGCTCTCTCGATGATGGATGCCGGCGTGCCGCTGAAGCGCCCGGTTTCGGGCATCGCGATGGGCCTGATCCTGGAAGGCGACGAATTCACTGTGCTGTCCGACATCCTCGGTGACGAAGATCACCTTGGCGACATGGACTTCAAGGTGGCCGGTACCTCCGAAGGCATCACCACGATGCAGATGGACATCAAGGTGGCGGGCATCACGAAGGAAATCTTCGAAGCCGCGCTGCAGCAGGCCAAGGGCGGCCGCGCCCACATCCTGGGTGAGATGACCAAGGCTCTGGGCAGCTCGCGCACCGAACTGTCGGCCCATGCCCCGCGCATCGAAACGCTCTCGATCGACAAGTCGAAGATCCGTGACGTGATCGGCACCGGCGGCAAGGTGATCCGTGAGATCGTTGCCACCACCGGCGCCAAGGTCGACATCGACGATGAAGGCGTGATCAAGATCTCGTCTTCGGACCTGTCGCAGATCGAAGCTGCCAAGCAGTGGATCCTCGGCATCGTTGAGGAACCCGAAGTGGGCAAGATCTACGACGGCAAGGTTGTGACCATTGTCGACTTCGGCGCATTCGTGAACTTCATGGGCGGCAAGGATGGCCTCGTCCACGTTTCCGAAATGAAGAACGAGCGCGTTGAAAAGCCGACCGACGTCGTCTCCGAAGGCCAGGCCGTGAAGGTCAAGGTGCTCGAGATCGATCCGCGCGGCAAGGTTCGCCTGTCGATGCGCGTCGTCGACCAGGAAACCGGCGCTGAGCTGGAAGACACCCGTCCGCCCCGTGAGCCGCGCGAACCGCGTGGTGATCGCGGTGATCGTGGCGGTGACCGTCGCCCGCGCCGTGACGGCGATCGCGGCGGCCGCGGCGGTGACCGTGGTGGTCGTGGTGGCGATCGCGGTCCGCGCCGTGACCGCGAAGAAGGCGGCAACCCTGATCACATGCCGGCCTTCCTGAAGGGCGACGACTAAGTCACTTTCATCGGCTGAATAGGAGGGGGCTGCGCTTTGGCGCGGCCCCCTTTTTCTTGCTCAGGCCGCAATCGGCGGTCGGCGTGTTTCGTCCGGATTGGCCAGGTGGATCCGGTTGCGCCCGTCCTGCTTGGCTCGGTAAAGCGCGACATCCGCCCCCTTCAAAGCCAGGCGACGGTTGCCAAAGGCAAAGACATCGGCGAGCCCGGCGGAGAAGGTTACCTGCCCGATCGGCAGATCGGTGGCGCGGTTGACCAGGCGGCGGTCAGCCAGTTGGGCCCGCAGCCGGTCCAGCTTTGCAAAGGCTTCCGCAACGGTGGTGGCCCGGAACAGCACCACAAATTCCTCGCCCCCGTGGCGGGCAACATGGCAGCGCTCGTCGGAAATGCGGGCCAGATTCTCGGCCACCAGCTTCAGTACTCGGTCGCCGGCATCGTGGCCGTGGGTATCGTTGACCCGCTTGAAGTGGTCGATATCGCAGAAGGCCACGCACAGCGCTTCGCCGACGGCCCGGGCCGCGCGATATTCGGCCTCATAGCGGGCTTCAAAGGCGCGGCGATTGGGCAGGCCCGTTAAATGGTCCTCCTCCGCCACGCGCCGGGTCTCTTCCAGCCGCCGCTTGAGGTTACGGGTCTGTTCCTCGCTGCGCTGCATGGCCTTTTCGATTTCGACCGTCCGCTTCAGCATCGCGCGGGTTATGCTGGCCAATTCGCTGATCACCGCGCCGGTTGAGGGTACGGTTTCCAACTCACCGGCCTTGACCGACAGTTCGCTGTGATAGGCGCTGGTCGCTTCACGGGCGGCGCGGCTGGTCTGGCCGAATTCCTCGACCCCCTGCTCAAGCCGCTCCATCAGTCGGTCAAGCTGTTCGGCTTCGCTGCTGGCGCCCTGTTCGTGCAAAGCGTCTTCCAACCAGTCGAGCGTAACCGGTTCGCGTGCCTGGACCCGCCGATCGATCAGGCGGACGATGTCCGGATCATTGCCGGTCAGGTAATTGCTGGCATAGACGAGGGTCTGGGCATTCACCTCAAGCTGGTGATAGCTCAGGAACAGGCCAATCTCGTCAAGGTGCCGGTCGCGGGTTGACTGGCGCCGCTCAACCCCACCGGCGGTGGCAGCCGGTGTAACGGCAGCGCGCCGCCCCCAGCCAAGCCAGCCGAGCCACCCGCTGCGGCGGGACAGGGAGGAATGATGCGCAGTCATGCCATGGTAAACGGCACAAACCGGTGCAATTTAAGGGGTAGCTCCCCGAAGGCGCTGCGGCTTTGGGCTTAGCGGACGCGCGGACCGCCAAAGGGCAGCGGCGGCGGCGGACGGCGGTGTCCACGCGGCAGCTGTGCCTGGAACGCCCGCCCACAGTGTTCCACGCAATAGGGGAAGCCCGGGTTCACCTTTTCACCGCAGAAGTGGAAATCCGGCTCGCCCGGATGGCCCATCGGCCAGCGGCAAATGCGATCGTTGAGATCGAGCAGGCTGGTCTTGTCGGCGATTTCCGGGCTGGGCTTGGCGGGCACCAGGCGGCGCGGCGGCGCGGGCGGGATCGGTGCCTGCTGGTCCCCCGGTCCCTGCCGAAGGAACCCGCCGGGGCCAACCGAAACGATCCGCGGGCCAGGTTCAGAAGGAGGGCTTGCTGGAGCGGCCGAGGCGACGGGTGTCGGCCGTGCCGGGGCGGATGCTGCCGGTGCCGGGCGTGGTGCCGGGGCTGGCGCAGGACGCGGTGGGGCCTTTGCGGCGCGCGGGGCCGGAGCTGGCGCGGCGTCCTTTTCGTTGGCTTTGACCGGGCTCGGGCGGGCCTTCAGGCCCAGGCGGTGCGCCTTGCCGATCACGGCATTGCGGCTGACCCCGCCAAGCTCCTCAGCGATCTGGCTGGCGGTTGCGCCGCCTTCCCACATCTTGGTCAGTTTTTCGATCCGTTCGTCGGTCCAGCTCATGCCCGTGTCACTTCCCTGTCACCCCTTACCGCGGGGCTTACGCTTGCCATTCTTGCAGCCTGCCGATAGTCGCCATGACATGGCCGATCAACCTGTATCCCCACACACGGACGCCGCCCCGCTCTCGCCCGGTCAGGGCTTGGGGCATGGTACTTTTCCGGCCCAGGGAGCGCCCGTATTCCACCGGTTTAACCGGCTTGGGCTGTGGACCCTCTATATGAAGGAAGTCCGCCGGTTTTTCAAGGTGCAGACCCAGACGATCTGGGCCCCGGCGATTACCACGCTGCTATTCCTTGTGATCTTCACCGTGGCCATGGGCCGCGGCGGGCGCATGGTGCTGGGCGTAAACTTCGCCACCTTTATCGCCCCCGGCCTGATTGTGATGGGCATGATGCAGAATGCCTTCGCCAATTCGAGCTTCAGTTTCCTGGCCGGAAAGATCCAGGGCACGATCATCGACTACCTGATGCCGCCGCTATCCAACGCCGAATTGATGCTGGCCCTGGTTGGCGCAGCCGTAACCCGTGCGGTGCTGGTGGGACTGGCCCTGTTTGGGGCGATGCTGCTCTGGCCGGGGGTCCATTTGACCTTTGCGCATCCCTGGGCCGTGGTTTGGTTTGGTCTGATGGGGGCAATCATGCTGGCCATGGTTGGCCTGTTGACCTCGCTCTGGGCGGAAAAGTTCGATCACAATGCTGCCGTCACGAACTTCGTGATCGCGCCCTTGTCGCTGCTGTCAGGCACCTTTTACGTGATCGACAACCTGGCGCCGGTGTTCCAAGCAATCAGCCGGATGAACCCGTTCTTCTATGTGATTTCGGGCTTCCGCTTTGGCTTCTTGGGGCAGAGCGACATTGGCGATACCAACCTGGCCGTTCTGCACGGAGCGCTCGGGCTGGGGCTGCTCAACATTGCGCTGGCCATGCTGGTCTACGCGCTGCTGCGCAGTGGTTGGAAACTGAAAGGCTGATCCTGTCGGATCAGTGGGTCATCGAGCGGCGCAGGCGATAGCGCCCGTTCCGGAAATCCTCGAACAGTTCGTCCAATGAAGGATGGTCAACCGGCCCCGCCTCGCCATCCGCGAGCAGGTTTTGCTGGCTGACATAGGCGACATAACTCGAATCCCCGTTCTCGGCGAGCAGGTGGTAGAAAGGCTGCTCGCGGTGCGGGCGCACCTCGCGGGGGATCGATTCGTACCATTCCTCGCTGTTGGCGAAGACCGGATCGATATCGAAGATTACGCCCCGGAAATCGTAGATTTTGTGGCGTACAACATCGCCAATCCCGAACCGCGCCTTGGCGCGTTGCGGGGCATCGACATGCTTGCCAGCCTGGGGTGAGAAGAAGGACGCCCGGTTCATTGCTGCCAATATAGGCGCGGTCTGCCCGTGAAACAACGCCGGGTTGCTTCCGATCCACGGTTTTCGCCAAGCAGGGGCTTGGCAAGCCCCGGCGCATCGGCTAACCGCGCGCTTCCCGACCGGGGACCGCGCCATGGCGCAGTCCCGATCACTTCTGCGGAGAGGTGGCAGAGAGGTCGAATGCGCCGCACTCGAAATGCGGTGTACGGGCAACCGTACCGTGGGTTCGAATCCCACCCTCTCCGCCACAAATTCCAAATTTTGACGATAGAGCTTCAGGCTTCCAGCGGTTCGGTCGCCAGGCCAAGGTCCGGGATCGAGACCGAGCGGCGGCCGCTGAAATCGGTGCGGACAACGATCAGGCCGGTCTTTTCGTAATGGTCCAGCAGGCGGCGGATGCGGCCGGGGGAGCTGGTGCCATAGATTACGGCCAGCTCGTCATCATCGGGGCAGGGGCGGCCCGCTTGCGCCGCGCGGGCAATCGCCAGGAACGGGGCGAGCAGGTCGTCGGGGAGCACCCGCGCGACGTTCAGGATTGCCTCCGCCTCATCGCTGCCCGGATCTTCGATCCCCGCCACGGCCATGGCAAAGCGGCGCTGGAAGCTTGCCATGTCGACCTGGCCAGCGGTCAGGCGCTGCATCCGGCACCGCACAGTGAAGTCCTGATAGAGCTTGGCTGTGGCTTGGTAAGTGCAGCCATCTTCTGCGGCCATCTCGCGCAGGATCGCGTTGATCGCGGCGTCGACTTCGGCGCTTGATTTGCTCGGCTGCGGGGCGGCTTCTGCGGGGGCTGACGGTGTTTCAGGCGCAATCCGGTCGATCAGTACGTCAATCGCTGGACTGGCGCTGACAGGCTCAGGCGGGCGGGTCGGCGTTTCGTCTAGATGCAGCCCGGCATGGAGCAGCGCGTGGAGATCGTCCGGCGATGCTGCGGGCGGTGGGGCCAACTTCTGGACCAGCGACTTGGGGCCAGTCCGCACCGAGCCAATCTGAACCGACAGGGGCCGGCGGCTAATCGCCGGGCCCAGTCCCAGGAACTGGCCACGGCCGAGATCGCGGATCTGCTCAGCCTGCCGTCGCTCCATGCCCAGCAGGTCGGCAGCGCGGGTCATGTCGATATCGAGGAAGGTCCGCCCCATCAGAAAGTTGGAGGCTTCGGCCGCCACGTTCTTGGCCAGCTTGGCCAAGCGCTGGGTTGCGACGATCCCGGCCAAGCCGCGCTTGCGGCCGCGGCACATCAGGTTGGTCATGGCCGCCAGGCTCAGGCGGCGGGCTTCGTCGCTGACTTCGCCGGCGATGGCGGGGGCGAAGACCTGGGCCTCGTCCACCACGACCAGCGCCGGGTACCAATGCTCGCGCGGGGCGTCGAACAGGGCGGACAGGAACAGCGCGGCGCAGCGCATTTGCGGTTCAACCTCAAGCCCGTCGAGCGCCAGCACGGCAGAGGCCCGGTGTTCGCGAATGCGCGCCGCCAGCCGGGTCAGTTCCTGGCTGGAATAGGCCGCACCATCGACAACGATGTGCGGGAACAGTTCGGCCAGCGAGACAAAATCGCCCTCGGGGTCGATCACGACCTGCTGAACAATCCCGGCGCTCTCTTCGAGCAGACGGCGCAGCAGGTGCGATTTGCCCGAACCGCTGTTGCCCTGGACCAGCAGGCGCGTGGCGAGCAGTTCCTCGATATCGAGGTGGATGGCCTGACCCTGCGGGTCGGCACCGATCTGGATGGGCGCGCTCACGCCGCGGGCCTAGAGGCCGCAGCAGATTCGGAACAACCGTGCGCGCGTGTTTTCCAGAGCTTTGGCTGCCCGCGTTCCGCGATCAGGCGGACAGCGCCTCAACCAACCGCTCGATCACGCCGCTTTCGGTCAGTCTGCCTTCGCTCGCCGGATCGCAGGTCAGCATGACCGTGCGTTCCAGATCCAGCCCGGCCAGCGGCCGCGCGACCATGCCCTCGCGGCACAGGCTGCGCGGCATTACCGTCAAGCCAAGCCCGAGACGGACATAGCTGGCGATGCGTTCCTCATTGATGCTGCGCGCGGCCATGAAGGGGCGGATGCCCCGTGCGGTGAAGAACCGGCTGACCATCGGCAGCGCCTCGCACTCGCGCCGGACCAGCATGGGTTCGCCGACCAGTTGCTCGCAGCTGAGTGTCTCGACTTTGGCCAGCCGGTGCGATGCGGACAGGACCAGCTGATAGGGCTCGGTAAACAGGGGAAGCTGGCGGTGGTAGTGCCCGCCCTCCGCTGGCCCAATCGCCAGGTCGATCAGGCCGCGATCGATAAGCGCGACCAGTTCGCCCGGGCGGCGCTCCAGAACTTCAAGGCGCAGGTTGTCGCTCGCAGCCAATGGCTGCAGCGCTGCCTCCATAAGCGCCGGCGAAACGGTGCTCGCCACGCCGATGCGAACCAGGCGGAGCGAGGGCACGTCGGCCAGTGAACGCTGGGCTTCCAGGAATTCGGCCTCGATCCTGCGGGCGTGGGGCACCAGCCGCGCTCCAGCGGCGGTCAGCTCAACCCGGCGGTTGCTGCGCTTGAATAGGACCTGGCCGGTGACTTCCTCAAGCCGGGCAATGCCCGATGAGACAGTCGGCTGGGAAACCCGGCAAACCGTCGCCGCGCGCGAGAAGGCGCCGGTATCAACGACGGCAAGGAAATAACGCAACAGGTGACGTTCCAGCATAGGCTTGTTCTATGCCGGGCGGGCCCTAAAGCCAAGTCAGGCTTATGCGAGTGCGCTAGGCTGCGGCGGCTTCGACCCGGACGAGCACGGCCTCAACCTGAACTTGCGCCCCTGCCGTGACCAGCAGTTCGGCCACCACGCCGTCGAATGGCGCGGTCAGGCTGTGCTCCATCTTCATCGCTTCCAGCGTCAGCAGCTTCTGGCCCTTGGTGACAGCCTGACCTGCGACGACGTCAACCGCGATCACCTTGCCGGGCATGGGGGAGAGGATTTCGCCATCGTGGGCGGAATGGTGCCCACCGCCCTCGATCCGCGCCAACGTGTAGCGGCGGGCGAACCCCGAATTGAAGGTC
>JBEEIN010000104.1:0-7993 GCA_041169825.1 Pseudomonadota bacterium | reverse complement strand
CTGACGCCTCGACGTCAGGTGGGGACCATATGTGCCAGACCAGGGTCCGACCAGGGACAGCCCCCATGGATTGCTTATAGCCTCAGGGATTTTCGAAGGCTCGCACCGGGCAGTACCCGTCATGTCCCTAGATAGGGAAGGTCTGCTCAACCCTCAAGGGCCAGTGCGCAGGCTTCGAGCTTTGCCGCAATGGATTCGAGGCGTTCGGCCTGCCCATCGTCCGCCACCGGCCCTGATGGCGCGGAGCGGGTGGGCGACTTAGCCTCATGGACTTCATCGGCCAGCAACAGGGCGGCGAAGAGCAGTTGCCGGGATTCGGTGGTCCCCGCAGCACCCATTGACTGGATCTTGGCGTCGATGGCGCGACCGAGCCCGGCGACATGCTCCTCTTCGCCGGCAGCGCAAGCAACGGTATAACTGCGTCCACCAATGCTGAGGGTGACGTTGCTCATGCCTGGGCCCCCTCAATCAATTGGTCGAGTTCAGTAAGGGAATCCGTCACGGCAGCGCGCAGACGCTCATGGCGTGACCGCAGGTCGGCCAGTTCATCCGAACTGGCGGCGCGATGTGCCCTGTTGCGCGTTGCGGCTTCAATCCGCTCCAGCGCTGCCTCGATCCGCGCAAGCGCGCGGCTGCTGCGATCCCCGCTCATGGTTAAGGGCTAGCGCAAAGCCGCCGGCGCGCAAAGACCATCGCTCTGGCTTTCCCACCATTTGCAATGATCAGGAGGTGGGCTGCGCTTGACGGGGCGGGGTGCCTCCGCAAAGGAGACCGGACATCGAATCGGTGGCAAACCAGCCCTTTTCGGGAGCGACCAACCATGACCCTCGACCCGTCCCGCCTCGCGCCTATGGCCAATGCCATCCGCGCGCTTTCGATGGACGCTGTCCAGGCTGCCAATTCGGGGCACCCCGGCATGCCGATGGGCATGGCCGATGTGGCGACGGTGCTCTACGCCCAGTTTCTCAAGTTTGACCCCGCCGCGCCGAAGTGGCCGGACCGCGATCGCTTTGTGCTTTCGGCGGGTCACGGGTCGATGCTGATCTATTCGCTACTGCACCTCACCGGCTACGCCGCGCCAACCATGGCCGACATCCGCAACTTCCGGCAGTTGCATAGCCCTTGCGCTGGCCACCCCGAGAATATCGAGCTGGAAGGGGTGGAGTGCACCACCGGTCCGCTGGGGCAGGGCCTGGCGATGGCGGTTGGCATGGCCCTGGCCGAGCGCCACCTGAATGCGACTTTCGGTGACGCGCTGGTTGATCACCGCACCTGGGTAATCGCGGGTGACGGTTGCCTGATGGAAGGCGTCAATCACGAAGCGATCGGCCTGGCCGGGCATCTCAAGCTGGGCCGACTGAACGTGCTGTGGGACGATAACCGCATCACGATTGACGGCGATACCGACCTGTCGACCAGCGAAGATATTGCTGCCCGCTACGCCGCGACCGGCTGGCACGTCACCACGTGCGATGGGCATGACCATGCGGACATCGCCCGCGCCCTGGCCGAAGCTGCCGCCGATCCGCGCCCCTCGCTCGTTGCCTGCCGCACGGTGATCGGCAAGGGTGCGCCCAACAAGCAGGGCACACACAACGTCCACGGCAGCCCGCTTGGCGCTGATGAAGTTGCCGCAACCCGGACCGCCCTGGGCTGGACCTCAGCGCCGTTTGAAATCCCGGCGGAAATCCTGGCGGACTGGCGGACGCTCGGTGCCAAGGGTGCCGCCGCCCGTGCCGATTGGGAAAAGCGCATTGCCACCGATCCGCAGGGCAAGGAATTCGCGCGCCGCATGGCTGGCAAGCTGCCCGAAATGGACGAGGCCAATGCCGCGTTCAGCGCCTGGCTGGGCCAATCGCAAAAGGTTGCGACCCGCAAGGCTTCGGAGCTGGCGCTGGAAGTGCTGACGGCGGCCGTGCCGGAAATGGTTGGCGGTTCGGCAGACCTTACCGGCTCGAACAACACCAAGACCAAGTCGACCGGCCCTCTGTCGGCCGATGATTACGCTGGCCGCTATGTCTATTACGGCATCCGCGAATTCGGCATGGCGACCGCGATGAATGGCATGGCGCTGCATGGCGGCGTGATCCCGTATGGCGGCACCTTCCTGGTCTTCTCTGACTATTGCCGCAACGCGATCCGACTTTCGGCCCTGCAGCAACAGCGGGTGATCTATGTCCTGACCCATGACAGCATCGGGCTGGGTGAGGATGGTCCGACTCACCAGCCGGTTGAGCATGTGATGAGCATGCGTCTCATTCCCAACCTCAATGTGTTCCGTCCGGCCGATGTCATTGAAACGGCGGAGTGCTGGAACATCGCGCTGCAGAGCGAAGCCACACCGTCGGTCCTGGCGTTGACCCGCCAGAACCTGCCGCAACTGCGCTCGGAAGGTGAGATGCTGAGCGCGAAGGGCGCCTATCGCCTGCGCGCTGCGGGTGCCGCCCGCAAGGTCGTGCTGGTGGCAACCGGTTCGGAAGTCGAGCTGGCGTGTAACGTCCGCGAGGCGCTTGAAGCCAAGGGCATTGGGGCTGACGTGGTCTCGATGCCGTGCATGGAGCTGTTTGACGCCCAGGACGCGGCCTATCAGGCTGACATTCTCCCGGCCGATGCCCTGCTGGTTTCAATCGAGGCTGGCGTGACCTGGGGTTGGCAGAAGTATGTTCGCGATGGCTTGACCATCGGGATCGACAGCTTTGGCGCTTCGGCCCCGGCCGAGGTCCTGTTCCCGCATTTTGGCTTCTCGGTTGAAGCCATTGTCCCGAAAATCGAAGCCAGACTGGCTGCTTAAGAGGAGTTCCTAACAATGGCGATCAAGGTAGCGATCAACGGTTTCGGACGGATCGGGCGCAATGTAGCCCGTGCGATCATTGAGCGGACCGACCATGATCTGGAATTGGTTTCGATCAACGATCTCGCCTCGGCTTCAGCCAATGCCGCATTGTTCAAGCGGGATTCGGTCCATGGTCCTTTCGCCGGGACGGTTGAAGTTGATGGCAATGACCTGATTATCAACGGCAAGCGTATTCAAGTAACCGCTGAGCGTGACCCTGCGAACCTGCCCCATGCCGCGAATGGCGTTGACATCGCGCTCGAATGCACCGGCTTTTTCACCGATCGCGCCTCTTGCGAAAAGCATCTGGCAGCTGGCGCCAAGAAGGTGCTGATCTCTGCCCCTGGCAAGAACGTTGATCTGACCGTCGTTTTCGGCGTCAACCATGAGAAGCTGGAAGCCGGTCACACCATCGTGTCCAACGCTTCGTGCACCACCAACTGCCTGGCACCGTTCGCCAAGGTGCTGAACGATGCGATCGGGATCGAACGCGGCCTGATGACCACCGTCCACGCCTATACCAACGACCAGAAGATCCTTGACCAGATCCATGAAGATCCCCGCCGCGCCCGCGCTGCGGCGATGTCTATGATCCCCACCACCACCGGTGCGGCCCGCGCTGTGGGCGAAGTACTGCCTGAACTGAAGGGCAAGCTGGATGGTTCGGCAATCCGCGTGCCGACCCCGAACGTTTCGGTGGTCGACCTGACCTTCCAGCCGAAGCGTGATACCACCAAGGAAGAAGTTAACGCCCTGCTCAAGGCGGCGGCGGAAGGCCCGCTCAAGGGTGTACTGGGCTATTCGGACGAGCCGCTGGTTTCGATCGATTACAACCACTGCCCGAACAGCAGCACCATCGACAGCCTGGAAACGGCGGTGATCGATGGGAAGCTGGTGCGCGTGCTGAGCTGGTACGACAACGAATGGGGCTTTTCCAACCGCATGGTCGATACGGCCGGCGCAATGGGTCGTTTGCTCTGATCCAATCCCAACACCCGTTCGTGTCGAGCGAAGTCGAGACGCGGGTGCGAGGCATCTCGACTTCGCTCGATGCGAACGGAGCTTGGTTTAGCAATGGGTAAGTTCAAGACGCTTGATGATCTGGGTGACCTGACCGGCAAGGTTGCGCTGGTGCGCGTTGACCTGAACCTGCCGATGCAGGACGGAGCGGTCACCGATGATACGCGCGTGCGGGCTTCGGCGCCGACGATCCTGGAACTGGCAAACAAGGGTGCCAAGGTCTTGCTGCTGGCCCATTTCGGGCGCCCGAAGGGTGAGCGGGTTTCGACCATGTCGGTTTCGATGACGCTCGATGCTGTGCAGGCCGTGTTGGGCAAGGAAGTGATGTTCGTTCCCGAAGTCGCGGGGGACGTGGTCAAGCAGGCAATCGGTATCCTGCGCCCTGGCGACATCGCCATGCTTGAGAACACCCGGTTCTGGAAGGGCGAGGAAAAGAACGACGCCGAACTGGCCAGGGCGATTGCCGCCAATGGTGACATCTACGTCAACGATGCCTTCTCGGCCGCGCACCGTGCCCACGCCAGCACCGAAGGCTTGGCGCACCTGCTGCCAGCCTATGCCGGTCGTTCGATGGAAGCCGAACTGAAGGCGCTGGATGCGGCGCTGGGTACGCCAGTACGGCCAGTTGCCGCGGTGGTCGGCGGGGCCAAGGTTTCGTCCAAGCTCGATGTGCTGACGCACCTGGTAACCCAGGTCGATCACCTGATCATTGGTGGCGGTATGGCCAACACGTTCCTCGCTGCGCGGGGCGTCAATGTTGGCAAGTCACTGTGCGAGCACGATTTGGCGGCCACGGCCGAAGGGATCCTGGAAGCTGCGGACAAGGCCGGTTGCACGGTTCACCTTCCTTATGACGTCGTGGTGTCAAAGGAATTCGCGCCCAATCCGGCCAGCTTGCGGACCTGCAATGTCCATGAGGTTGCGGCGGACGAGATGATCCTTGATGTCGGTCCTCAAGCCGTCGAGGCGCTGGCCGATGTTCTCAAGACCTGCCGGACGCTGGTTTGGAACGGGCCGATGGGCGCATTCGAGATGGCGCCTTTTGATGCCGCGACTGTTGCGCTTGCCCGCAGCGCGGCTGCTCTGAGCAAGGAGGGCGTGTTGACCTCGGTCGCCGGGGGTGGTGATACGGTCGCAGCCCTCAACCATGCCGGGGTGGCGGCTGACTTTACCTACATTTCAACCGCGGGCGGGGCCTTCCTGGAATGGATGGAAGGCAAGGAACTGCCGGGCGTCAAAGCTCTCGAAATAGACTGACAACAACTTGGCCAGCGCGCTTGCGGGGGCTCCGCAGCCTCGCTAAGGGCCAGCTCAGCATACGTATGCAGAGATTAGCGACAGGACAGGGACCGAACGCATGAACTTCGCCGAAATGACCGCCAAGATGGCCGCTGGTAACGGCTTTATCGCCGCGCTTGATCAGTCGGGTGGTTCAACGCCAAAGGCGCTGGCCGGCTATGGCGTGAGCGAGGATGCCTGGTCTTCGGAAGCCGAAATGTTCGATCTGATCCATGCGATGCGTGAACGGATCATCACCTCACCGGCCTTCACGGGTGACAAGGTCATCGGTGCGATCCTGTTCGAGCGAACGATGGATGGCACCGCCGGTGGCAAGCCGGTGCCCGCCGCGCTGATCGAGAAGGGCGTGGTGCCCTTCATCAAGATCGACAAGGGACTGGAGGCTGAGGAAAACGGCGTCCAGCTGATGAAGCCGATGCCGGAACTGGATGCGCTGCTGAGCCGGTCAAAGGCGATGGGGGTCTATGGCACCAAGGAGCGTTCGGTGATCAATTCGGCCAATGCCGCCGGGATCGCCGCCGCTGTGGCCCAGCAGTTTGAAGTTGGTCGGCAGGTCCTGGCCCACGGCATGATGCCGATCCTTGAGCCCGAGGTGAACATCAAGAGCGAGACCCGGGCCGATTGCGACGCGATCCTGCTTGAGGAAATGCTCAAGAACCTGGAACGGCTCGACGAGCAGGTCATGCTCAAGCTGTCGCTGCCGGTGCAGCCGGGCAAGTTCGATGCGCTGGTTGATCACCCGAAGGTCTTGCGCGTGGTCGCCCTGTCGGGCGGCTACAAGCGCCCCGAAGCCTGTGTTGAACTGAGCAAGAACCGCGGGATCATCGCCAGCTTTAGCCGGGCCTTGCTGGAAGATCTGCGCCATCAGATGAGCCAGACCGAGTTCGACGCCTCGCTTGGTGAGGCGATCGACCAGATCCATCGCGGGTCGACCCAAAAGATCTGACGCTACCTGCTTGAATTGTCTGCGCCGCTCGGCTTACCTTCCGGGTGAGCCGGTCGCGCGTCGTGCCGGGCAGGGGAGGCAGCATGGCCGGCACAGTGCGTTCGGGAAGCAGGCGCGGTCCAGTGTCGGTGGCCGATCTGGTCAAGCGGATCGAGGCGGGGCCACAAGGCCCCAAGAACATCGTGATCTTCGATTTCGACGGCACGCTGATTGCGGGCTATTCGGCCAGCGCCTTCTTCCAGGCCCACCTGCGCAAAGGCGAATACAACGCCTTTGACCTGGCCGAGGCCGGGGTGGCGATCTGGCAATCGGTCGCCAAGGCGATCGAGATGCAGGACCTGCTCAACAAGGCCATCGCCAAGTGGAAGGGCAAGAAGGAAGCCGAGCTGGTCGCATTGGGGGAGAAGATCTTCGACAAGACCCTGTCAGACAACGTCTATCCGGAGATGGTCACGCTATTGCTGGCCCACCGCCGCGCCGGGCATACCATCGCCATTGCTAGCTCTGCCACCCGGTTCCAGGTTGAGCCGACCGCGCGGTTCCTGGGGATCGAACACGTCATGACCTCGACCGTCGAGGTCAAGCGCGGGGTGCTGACCGGCAAGATGCTGGAGCCGCAGATGTGGGGCAAGGGCAAGGCCGATGCGGTCAAAGCCTTCGTCAAGTCGCACAAGGCCAAGCTCGCCGACACCTGGTTCTATGCCGATGGGGATGAGGAAATCGGCCTGATGCAGGCGGTCGGTCATCCGGTGCCGACCAATCCGGGCAAGGAACTGGCAGCAACTGCGCGAGCAGAGGGGTGGGACATATTGCGCCATTCCAGTCGCGGTTCGACCACGCCCGAGCTGCTCACCCGCACGGCAACCGGGCTGATGAGCTTGTTCCCGCTGCTCTATACCGGGATCGGGTTTGGCCTGCTGACCCGGAACAAGCGCAACGCCGCAAACCTGACCCTGCCGCTCTGGGCGGACAGCGTGATGCTGGCATCAGGGGTAAAGCTGCGGGTTTCGGGACGCCAGCATTTGACTTCGCACCGGCCGGCGGTGTTCGTTTTCAATCACCGCAACAACTTCGATGCCTTTTTCGTCGGGGCGCTCGTCCGAACCGACCTGGCCTGGGTCGGCAAGGCAGAGCTCAAGAAGAATCCGATCAGCGCTATGCTGAGCCGTCTGGTCCCGGTGGCCTTTGTCGAACGCAGCGGTGGTACGCCGGAAGAAGCGGCCAAGGCGCTGGAACCTGTGGCGAAGATGGTGCGTGAGGGTTGCTCGATCATGATTGCGCCCGAAGGGACACGGGTGCGGGACATGACGGTTGACCTGGGGCCGTTCAAGAAGGGCGCCTTCCATATGGCGCGGAGCCTGGGCGTGCCGGTAATCCCGATCGTAATCCGCAACGCGCTGGACGTAGCCGGGCGCGATGCGGTGATGCTGCGTTCGGGCACAGTCGATATTGCGGTCCTGCCGCCGGTTCACACCGTGGACTGGACTGAGAAGAACACGGGTCAAAAAGCCGAGGCAGTGCGGCAGATGTTTATCGATACCTTGAAGGATTGGCCCGATGCGGACGACTGAGTTTACTTTCACTGGCGCTGGCGGTGTGCCGATCTTTGCCACATCCTGGCTGCCAGAGGGCGCGCCGCGCGACCATCTGGTGCTGGCGCATGGCTATGCCGAGCATCTGGGGCGCTATCGGGCGGTCGCGAAGGTCTTCACCGACGCGGGTTATGCGGTTCACGCGCTTGATCACCGTGGCCACGGCAAGTCGGGAGGCACCCGTGCCGTCATCGACAGTTTTGCCAATGCCGATGCTGACATCGACCAGTTGGTTGACCGGGTTCGCAGGGAGAGCGGCTTTGCGCGGATCAAGCTGGTGGGCCACTCGATGGGGGGCTCGCT
>JBEEIN010000103.1:0-14099 GCA_041169825.1 Pseudomonadota bacterium | reverse complement strand
ATGCGGACCACCTTTCTGCGGCACCCTTCCTGAAGGCTCGGCTGGGCGGCGAAGTGATGATCGGGGCAGAGATTACGCGGGTTCAGCAAACCTTCGCCAAGGTCTTTAACGAGCCTGCCGGTTTCGCGCAGGACGGCTCTCAGTTCGACCGCTTGATGAGCGATGGAGACACATTTTCGCTCGGCTCCATACCTGCGATCGCGCTCCACGTCCCGGGCCATACACCCGCCTGCATGGCCTATGTCATCGGTGATGCGGTCTTCGTTGGCGATACGCTGTTCATGCCCGATTACGGCACGGCGCGCTGCGACTTTCCGGGAGGGGATGCCCGCACCCTCTATCGCTCGATCCGGCGGCTGATGGGCTTACCGGGTGCAACGCGGTTGTTCCTGTGCCACGATTACCTTGCGCCGGGGCGCAGCAGCTATGTCTGGGAAACGACCGTCGCTGCTCAGCGCGAAGGCAACGTTCAGGTTCACGATGGGGTGAGCGAGGACGATTTTGTTGCCATGCGTGAAATCAGGGACGCGACCCTGGCCATGCCGCGGCTGATACTGCCGTCGGTTCAGGTGAACATCCGTGCCGGGCATCTGCCCGAGCCCGAGGCCAACGGCGTAAGCTATCTCAAACTGCCGTTGAACCTGTTGTGATTGACACCGCCCAGACCTTGCTTGCTGCGCTAAGCGGTCTTGCTGTCGGGTTCACCCTCGGGCTGGTGGGCGGCGGCGGATCGATCCTGGCCGTGCCTTTGATGGTCTATGTTGTCGGCGTGCGCAGTCCGCACATTGCGATTGGCACATCGGCTTTGGCGGTTGCCGCCAATGCGCTGGCTGGGCTGGCCAACCATGCCCGGGCCCACAACGTCAACTGGCGCTGCGGCGGTGCCTATGCGCTCGCTGGTGTGGCCGGTGCATTTGCCGGATCGAGCTTTGGCAAAGCCTTTGATGGGCAGAAGCTGCTGTTCCTGTTCGCCTTGCTGATGATTGTGGTCGCTGTGCTGATGTACCGCTCGCGCCACGGCGAAGGCGTTGAAGGAGTTATCTGCAACCGCGACAACTTTCCAAAGGTCGCCGGCTTCGGTCTTGGTACCGGAGCGCTTTCGGGATTCTTCGGGATCGGAGGCGGGTTCCTGATTGTACCCGGGCTGATCGCCTCGACATCGATGCCGATTTATCGGGCGATCGGGACGTCGCTGGTTGCGGTCAGTGCTTTCGGACTGACAACTGCCCTGAACTATGCGGCTTCGGGCCTCATTGATTGGCCGCTTGCTGCCAGTTTCATTGGCGGAGGAATTGCTGGCAGCCTGCTCGGCACGCGAGTCTCCCGCAGGCTTGCTGCAGAAAAGGGCACACTCAATGCAATGTTTGCGACATTGGTGCTGGGCGTCGCGGTTTATATGCTGACCAAGAGCTGGTTCGCCCTGCAAGGCTGAAGAACAGCGGAGAATCTATGACTGCTTTGGAACTGGCGCGAGCCCAATTTGCCTTCACGGTAAGCTTCCACTTCCTGTTCCCGGCCTTTTCGATCGGTTTAGCAAGCTATCTGGCTGTGCTGGAAGGGCTGTGGCTCAAGACCGGCAAAGGCGTCTACGCCAACCTCTACCGCTACTGGTTGAAGATCTTCGCGGTCGTCTTTGCCATGGGTGTCGTCTCGGGCATCGTCATGTCCTATCAGTTCGGTACCAACTGGTCGGTCTTTTCAGACAAGGCCGGGCCGGTGATCGGGCCGCTGATGGCTTACGAGGTTCTGACGGCATTCTTCCTTGAGGCCGGTTTTCTGGGCGTCATGCTGTTCGGGATCAACAAGGTTGGCCCGCGCCTGCATTTCGTCGCGACGCTGGCAGTCGCGGTCGGCACGTTCATCTCGGCGTTCTGGATTCTCGCCGTCAACAGCTGGATGCAGACCCCGACGGGCTATGAAATCGCTGCCAACGGCCAGTTTGTCCCAGGAGAGAGCTGGCTGGCTATCATCTTCAATCCCAGCTTCCCCTATCGGCTGGTCCACACGGTACTGGCTGCCTATCTGACCACCGCTTTCGCCGTTGGCGGGGTAGGGGCATGGCATCTGCTGCGGGACCGGACCAACCCAGGCGCCCGCAAGATGTTTTCCATGGCAATGTGGATGGCTGCGCTGGTCGCCCCGGTCCAGATCTTTGCTGGCGATATGCATGGGTTGAACACGCTGGCGCACCAACCGGCCAAGGTCATGGCGATGGAAGGCCATTACCAGAGCCACCCAGACGGCGCGCCGCTGATCCTGTTTGGCATTCCCAATAGTGCCGATCGCCGAATCGATTATGCCATAGAAGTGCCCAAGGCTTCATCGTTGATCCTCAAGCACGACGCCAATGCGCCGCTGGTAGGGCTTGATACCATTCCTGATGCAGATGAGCCGCCGGTTGGCATCGTGTTCTGGGCGTTCCGGGTGATGGTTGGGCTGGGGTTTGCGATGCTTGGCCTGGGCTTATGGAGCCTCATTGCGCGGTGGCGGGGCAAGCTGCACGATTGGCCCTGGCTCCATCGCGCGGCACTGGTGATGGGGCCAGCGGGTTTTATCGCCGTGCTGGCGGGTTGGGTGGTTACCGAAGCTGGCCGGCAGCCTTTTACGATTTACGGCGTTTTGCGGACTGCACAGAGTGCGTCTCCCCTGGATGCACCGGCGGTTGCCGGTTCGCTGATCGCTTTTGTCGTTGTTTACTTCACCGTGTTCGGCGCGGGGATCTGGTATCTGACGCGCTTGATGCAGAAGCCGCCGGAAGCACATGAGCAACCGCCGGGCGACGCCCCCATCCGCACCGCCGGGATCACGCCCGCGGCGCAGATTGTCGAAAATGAGACCGCAAAAGGGGCGAAAGCATGATCGACCTGACCATTGTATGGGCCTGCATCATCGCCTTCGCCATTGTCGCCTATGTTGTGATGGACGGCTTTGATCTGGGGATCGGCATCCTGTTTCCGCTTTTCAAGGTAGGGGCTGACCGCGACCGAGCGATGAACAGCATTGCCCCGGTCTGGGATGGTAACGAGACCTGGCTCGTGCTGGGCGGCGGCGGACTGCTGGCGGCCTTCCCGCTGGCCTATGCCATCATCCTGCCTGCGCTTTACGCGCCACTTGTCGCGATGCTGCTTGGGCTAGTCTTGCGCGGTGTCGCGTTTGAGTTTCGCTGGCGCGATCCCGCGCATCGGCCGTTCTGGGATACAGCCTTTACGGCCGGATCGGTGATTGCAACCTTTGCCCAAGGCGTAACACTGGGGGCCTTGTTGCAAGGCATCACCGTGGTGGGTCGGGCCTACGCCGGAGGCTGGTGGGAGTGGCTTTCACCGTTCTCGATCCTGACCGGCTTTGGCCTAACTGTTGGCTATGCCTTGCTCGGGTCGTGTTGGCTGAATTGGAAGACCGATGGGCCGCTCCAGGATCAGGCGTTGCGTTATGCGCGGCGGCTCGGCCTGACACTATTGGGCGCAATTGTGCTGGTCAGTTTCGCCTCGCTGACATTGGAAGCCAAGTATGCGGAGCGCTGGCTGGCCTGGCCGGGCATTCTTGCTACGGCGCAGGTGCCACTTGCGACTTTGGTGGTGACCGCGCTGTTTTATCGCAGTCTGGGCAAGCGTCGCGATGCGCAGCCGTTCTTCTGGGCGCTGGCGTTGTTTGGCCTGTGTCTTGTGGGGCTAGCAATCTCCATTTGGCCCGATGTAATCCCTGCGCGGGTTTCGATCTGGGACGCGGCGGCACCCTATCGCAGTCAGGTTTTCATGCTGGTCGGCGCGGTGATCATGGTGCCGATCATCTTGGCCTATACAGCTTGGGCCTATTGGGTATTTCGGGGCAAGGTTGGCAACGACGGATACCATTGATGGCCCGACTTAAACGGTTCCTCTGGTTTGTCGGAATCTGGGCGGCGAGCGTACTTACGATTTTTCTTACCGCGCAGTTGATCCGTCTGCTTGTCCGGTCCTGAGTATCTCTGATGGCGCGGGAACGCCAAGAAAGTTTTAAAGCGCAATAATATAACTGTTCTCATCTTCATTCTGCATGGTGCGCCAAGGGCACAACATCTCTGATAATTTGACAGGTTGTGCCCTTGCCGGATGAAGGCAGGCCGATGCGGGTTGGTTGGACCGTGTTCGTCACTGACGAATGCCGCGATAACCAAGTCTCCTGTTTGACACACTCAAGCTTGAGCGTAGGTTCCAATCAACGGGAACGTGGGGGTTTGGGATGATTTCACGGCGCAAATCGCTGCAATTCTTGTCGGCTGGCGCGGTGCTCGGCTCAAACTTGGTCAAAGCTGCAACACATCCTGCCGTCACGGTCTATGAGGCGCGGCAGATCATCACAATGGAGCCATCGCTGCCATCGGCACGGTTTGTGGCGGTTGCTGATGGGATCATTCTCGGGCTTGGCGATAGCTTGACGGCATTAGAGCCGTGGACCGCAGGGCGCACCGTTACGATTGACCGTCACTTCGCGGACAAAGTGCTGATGCCGGGGCTGATCGATCCGCACGTGCACCCCATGCAAGCTGCGGTCATGCTCAACCTGCCATTTATTGCGCCAGACGATTGGGAATTACCTACCGGCAGCTTCCCCGGGGCGCGAACGCCGCAGGCATGGCGAAGCCGCTTTGCCGAGCTCTTGTCCCAATCGAATGAAAGGCAATTCATTTGCTGGGGCTATCATGAGCTATTCCATGGGCCACTCGACCGCAAGGAACTCGATCAGCTGGCCCCTGATCGACCTGTGGTGGTATGGCAGCGGAGCTTCCACGAGATATTCGTCAACACTGCTGCGCTCAAGGCATGGGGCCTTGAACAAAGCGAAGCCTTCGCCGCTGCCCTGGCAGCCGCCAAGGCAGACCTCGCCCATGGGGATCTGGATCGCGGGATCTTCTCGGAAACGGCCTTGGTGGTCGGTCTGGCCAAACTGCGTCCAGTGATCTTTGCGCCGGAGCGCATCCGCCACGGAATTGGTTTGATGCAGCAAATGATGGCTGCGAAGGGCGTTACGACCGTATCGGACATGGCCACCGGCGTATTTGCCGGTTTTGATGCGGAAGCTGCGATGATCCGTGCTGCCTTTGAGCGTCCGGGCAGCGCCAGCCGGGCCATGTTGATGCCGATTGCCGGACAAGTGTCGGCCGATGCTGATCCCGGGCAATGGCTTGATGCCATGCGCAGCAAATATGCCTCGGCCCACGTGCGCGTTGATCGGCGGGTCAAACTTCTGGCCGATGGGGCATTTTTCGCCCAGAATATGCAAATGGGGCCGCCGGGTTATACCGACGGCCATGTTGGCAAGTGGCTGACCGAACCAGCTGACCTCAATGCCCAGTTCCGCCGGTTTTGGAACGCAGGCTTCAGTTTCCACATCCACGTCAACGGCGACGAAGGGCTGGACGTGGTGCTGGATGGCCTTGCCGCGCTTCCTCCGCGCCGCGATCAATCCATTACGCTTGAACACCTTGGTTATTCGACCGAGGCACAGAACCGGCGGATTGCCAGAATGGGTCTGATGGTTTCGGCGCAGCCAAACTATATCCGCGTACTGGGCGATGTTTATTCCGCCCATGGCCTTGGGGCTGATCGCGCCGCCTTGATGAACCGGCTTGGATCACTGGAGGCCAAGGGTGTGCCGCTGGGTTTGCATAGCGACTTTAACATGGCGCCGATTGATCCATTCTACCTGGCTTGGATCGCCGCCAATCGCCTGACCTTGAACGGCAATCTCAAGACGCCGGATGAGCGGTTGACCCTTGCCAAAGCGCTGCGGGCGATCACCATCGAAGCTGCGCAAGTGATTGGCATGGATCACCTGGTGGGTTCGGTCGCGCCGGGGAAAATGGCTGACTTCGCGGTATTGGATCAGGATCCGTTCAAAGCGGGTGCAGCCGGCTTACGTAAGATTACCGTCGAACATGTGATTTTCGAGGGGCGAGTATCTTAGCGCGTGCATCAGTGGTTCGACACCAACAGATCGCGTACTGGCAAACAGGATTAGCTGGTGAGCCTGATTATCCAGTTCTCCTCTTCATTCTGCATGGCGCGCCATAAGAAACAGTAATTTATTCGGACGAATGGTGCGACGGTTCATCCAATTCAATAGTTTATGATCCGGATTTGGTTCGTTCGGTAGCGACTACCTTCCAGCCAAGCCCGCCTCCATCCTAATCGGTAGGAAAGGCGGCCTCCGCACAGTTGCTTTTGATGACCTCACCAGCGAACGCCTTCTTCACCCACGGGAGCGAGTCCTCCTGCGATTTCAGGACGGTCGGTCCATGCAGGTATCCAGGGTACATATGGATCGAGACGTTTGCGCCCAGTGCGCAGGCGCGTTTCGCGCCGTCGAAGGCTGTCCGAGGATCAGTCTGCTCATCTTTCAGGCCAATGCCCAGGAAAACCGGGGCCTTGAATTTGAGCGGAGGATAGGCGCGATAGGGTTGGGCCTGGGCTTCCAGCGGTGTTGGATCCTGCGTGAAGAGGCTGGCCGCCACTGGCTTTTCGGCCATGAACTTGCGCATGGCGGATGAACCACATGTGCTGCGAAACTCTTCAAAGTATCCACGCCCGACCTGGGTGAGGACCGCTTCTGGACGAAACCTGGCATCAAGAAAGGCATAGGTCGGCAGAAACCGCATATAGAGAGCAGCCCAGCCGTCAAAGCGGTCCATCTTTAAGGGTGGCATTGCCATGGTGCCGGGCCATCCAGTCAGAACAACACCGCGCAAACGCAGGGATTTAGCAATCTTCTCTTGCATCAATGCAGCATTGGCCGCTGCATGGGAGCCTTGGGACTGGCCGACCAGAACCACATCTGCGGACAGAGGATAGCTTTGCCGGGCAGCAAGGACGGAATCGAGGACGCCTTGGCCCTCTGAGCGGCTCATCATGTATGGATGGGGGCCATTGGTCCCCAGCCCTTCGTAATCGGAAGCTACAACCGCGTAGCCCTGCTTCAGCCAGTTGTTCAGATACTCCTTGTCCCGCTCTGACCAGCCATTGAAGGTTGGGGCGCAGATATCGGGAAAGCCAACTGTGCCATGGGCCCATGCAATCACCGGCCAGCCACCGCGTGGGGCCCGTCCTTTGGGAAGATAGACACCCCCGGAAACCACAATGCGCCTATCGCCATTGGGTCCGCCGCGGCTTGTATAAAGAACCAGGTCGTTGACCTCGGCTGCTGGCAAGGATTTCGCTTCGGTAAAGGCTTCCTTGCGGACAATTCTGGGCGGCCCTGCGGGCACTGGCTGATCCCATTGGTAGAACGCGCCCGTTCCTCCGTCGCCAACTTGTGCATCTTGCACTGGCATTCTGGCTTCGGACAGTAAGGGCGATGCGACAATGTTGCTAAAAGCGCTGAAGGAAATTGCGAAAAACGCCAGCCTGCCAATAACGCCCATTTGTTCCTCGTTCGCAAGAAGTCGGGCCAAAAGTGAGTTTCTGGCTTGCCCAAGGACACCATCATATACGGCATGAGCAATGGCGAGCGGTTCGATCTTTCTAACCGGCAGTTGGACAGAGAGCCAGGCTCCCAAGGCTTCACTGAGCACACGGGAATAAGGGTTTCCAGCTCTCAACGAGACCGTCCGAGGGGGTTTTGGGTGATTGAAAAGCTGTATTTGCCCGCCTTACGCGGGCAAGCCGACGAGGCGCTTTTTGCATGAGGTTGGCAGCTTCATGGTGCGCCATTTGCGAAGCTTCAGTATGAGGGACAGCTGCCCAGCTTTGGTGTCCGCGGCAGGGGGCGGCCAGCGGCTGCTCCCGTTGGCGCCTCGTTCTCAATCGCAAGCTGACCATTGACGATGACGTGCTTCATCCCGGCCGAGAACAGGTTCGGGCGGGCGTAATCGGCCCGCGGAGCGAAACGGACAGGATCGAATGCGATGACATCCGCGAATGCGCCTGCTTTCAATTCGCCACGTCCATCAAGCCCAAACATTCGGGCTGTCCGAATTGTGCTCGCCGCTATGAATGTGCGCAGATCGATCACCTTTCGTTGCTGCACATAAGTGGCGTATTTGCGCGCGAAGGAGGCGTAATAGCGGGGGTGGCCTTCTGACGCGTCGGAGCTGGTCACAACCCACGGGCGGCGCATGAATGCGGCGATATCGGCTTCGCTTTGGTTGAACGAGGCGATCCCCACTTCGTCCTGCTGCAAAACGGCCAGGGCCGCATCGACCGGATCAACCTTCAGTTCCGTAGCGATTGACTGCAGGGTCTTTCCAGCAAAGCGACCCGGCCCCGAGGTGATCAGGATTGCAGCGGCTCCGCCACGGCGGCGCAGGTTGTCGACGATTTCCGGGCGCATTTTCCCCCTCGCCACGGGATCATTCATGCGCCCGAGCATCGCCTCACGCCCACCATCCTGGGCCCACCGCGGCATCAGTGCAGCGGACAGGCGCGTGCCAGATGCCGACCAGGGATATTGATCGGCGGTAACGGTCAGGCCCTCGGCTTGCGCGGCCTCAATCCTAGCAATGACCGCAGGTGCCAGCCCCTGGACATCGACCCCCAGCGCCTTGATGTGCGCAAAGTGGACGGGAATGCGGGCCTCTCGTCCGATTGCCAGCGTCTCATCCACGGCACCCATCAGCCCGATGGAATAGCTGGCCTCATCGCGGATATGGCTGTCATAGATACCGCCCTTGCTTGCGGCGACGCGGGCAAGAGCCACCACTTCATCCCGCTTGGCAAAGCTTTGCGGGGCATAAAACAGCCCAGTCGACAAACCCAGTGCGCCTTCGCACATCGCTTTTCCGACCAGCCTTTGCATCTGTTCCAGTTCGGCCTCGGTCGGCGCGCGGTCGGCATTGCCAACCACGGCAGAGCGAATGGCGCCGAAGCCCACGTAGCTTGCAAAGTTGATACCCTGATCGGGTTTGGCATCGCCGGCTCGGCCGATACCAAGGGTCTTGGCAACTTCGGCCTTGCCGCCGCCATCCACGCCGATGAAAGCGGTGGTTACCCCCTGGGTCAGGAAGGGCAGAACCAGTCGCGCAGCGGGGTCCGATGATGCGAGCGCATCCCCGGCGTGGGTATGTGGGTCGATGAATCCGGGGGCGACGATCAGCCTGTGCGCATCAATCACTTTGGCTGCGCGCCCCTTGGCGTGGGGGCCAACGTAGACAATGCGGTCACCAGATATCGCGACATCGCCGCGAAACGGTCCGGTATCGCCCGGATAGATCGTGCCACCTTTGATCACGATATCGAAATCTACCGGTCCGACGGGGGTGGGTGCATCAGCCGCCTGCGCACCTGCAGCGAGGCCGACAGAAAGAGCGATCAACACGCCGGCCAACCAGACCTTGTTTGCCGATTTCATCTTCACTCCCCCCCCAAGGCAACGGTTTCGATTTCGACGATCGCGCTGGTAAGGACAAGAGCGGAAATCGAAGTGAGCCGGGGTGGGAATGGCAAACACTGTGGTTTTGCCAATGCCCGGCTTAACCTGAAGATGCGTCGACTATGCACCGCCCGTCTGGCCAATTTCCGACCGAACGGATTGGCCCTGCGCGTGACCAACCGGATTTAATTGCCACCCTTTGGGGATGACGAGGCTTGCCATCCAAGTGGTTAGCCTGCAGAGGTGCAGGAATAAAGAAAGCGCCAAGGGGCGCTGCAAGGGGGCTGACAAAATGTCGATTTTTTCCGTTCGTTCGGGTTTGCTGTTCAGTGCTTCGTTGTTCGCGGCCATGCCGATCGTGGCGCACGCGCAAGCAACCGATAAGGCTGCTGCGCCGGCTGAGCAGCCGGCCGACCCGGGCGCCATCGTGGTAGTCGGTAGCCGCATCGAAGGCAGCAAGGTTGCCGAAACCCTTCCGGTATCGGTCCTGAATGAAGAGCGGATTGCCGCCACGGGTAGCGTTTCGGGCGATGATCTGTTTCGCTCAATCCCGCAGGCCGGTGACGTGCAGTTCCAGGAAGCCCGCACCACCGGCAACCTGAACGATGCCCGCGGCGACAACGCCTCGATCAACCTGCGTAGTGTCGGCACCGGCAATACGCTGGTCCTGGTCAACGGCCGCCGGATGATCCTGTCGCCCGGCACCCAGACCGAAAACTTCGTTCCGGTCCAGACCGCGAATACCAACTCGATCCCGGTTGGCGCCACGCGCCGTGTCGAAGTGCTGCGCGATGGCGCGGCGGCCATTTACGGTGCCGATGCGGTGGCGGGCGTGATCAACGTCGTCACCGACGACAAGTACAAGGGGCTCCGCGTTGACCTGCGCCATGGTTTTGCCGACGGCACCAGCGAAACGACTGGCGCGATCAAGGCCGGCTTCAAGACCAAGTCGGGCGGCCACATCACCCTGTTCGCCAGCTACACGGGGCGCACGCCGCTGTTCACTAGCGAACGTCCGTTCTCGGCCAGCGAAAACCACATGCCTGACCTCGTCGGCACGCCGTGGGAAACCGACACCGCTTTTGACAATCGTTCGACCTCGTCGCCCTGGGGCAGCTTCACGACCATTCCGGTCGCGACGGTTAAGCAGGGTACGTCTACGCTGACGACCTCCGGCGTGTTCCACATCGAGCCGACGGCCAACACGGCCGCGGGCTGCTCGAGCACGGTGATCAATGGCAATCTGTGCCTCAAGAGCGGCACGATCACCGGTGCGGCTGACCGAGTGCTACGTTACGATGAAAATCCTGATCGCACGATCCGTGGCGGGCTTGATCGCGTCAACCTGTTCAGCACCGTCCGTCAGGAGCTTGGCAGTGTCGAACTGTTTGGCGAGCTTGGGTATTATCACGCGACGCTTAACGGCCAGCGTGAACAATCGGCTCCCATTTCAAGCGCGGTCATTTCGATCCCGGCGACCAGCTATTACAACCCGTTTGGCCCGACGACGCTGAACGGCGTGGCCAATCCGAACCGCCTGGCCAACCTGACCGGCGTGCCGGCTGAAGGTCTGGCGCTGCGGATTACCTCTTACCGTCCCGTCGACACCGGGCCGCGGACCTTCACCGTGACCGATGACAGCTTCCGCACCCTGTTGGGCCTGCGCGGTGCCTGGGGCGATTTCAAGTGGGATACCGCGGCAACCTATTCGTGGGCTCGCACCGATGACCACACGCGCAATGCGATCAGCAACACGCTGTTCCAATCGGCCCTCGCGCTGACCACGCCCAACGCCTACAACCCGTTCAATGGCGGCAGCCAGCCGGCCTATTCGCTGGCTGATGGCACGCCGAGCACACAGGCGACGATCGACTCGTTCCTGGTTGACGTTCACCGGATCAGCAAGACCTCGCTCGGGACGATCGATTTCCGGGTTTCAAATTCCAAGCTGTTCGATCTTCCGGGTGGCGCAGTCGGCTTTGCCGGCGGCGTGGAAGTGCGCCGAGAAACCTATCAGGATGATCGCGACAAGCGCCTGGACGGAACGATCACCTATACCGATATCGTCACCGGCATCCGCTATGGCACCGACATCATGGGGGCCAGCCCGGCTCCGGACGTCAAGGCTGACCGGACCGTCGCCGCGGCTTACCTTGAATTGGCGGTGCCTCTGATCTCTGAGGACATGAACGTTCCGCTGGTTCGGTCGCTCGACCTGCAACTTGCCAGCCGCGATGAACACTATTCGGACTTTGGCAACGTGTTGAAGTCAAAGGTGGCGGGTGCCTGGGAAGTGCTGAAGGGCATCAAGTTCCGTGGCGCCTGGTCGCAGGGCTTCCGCGCGCCGAACCTGGCACAGTTCTACAGCGCCGGGACGCAGGTTTCCAACACCCGCACCGACTTTGCGGCTTGCCGGCTTAACCCGGCAACGTCTTGCACCGGCGTTGGCACCCTTGAAGTCCGTTCCGGTAACAGCAGCCTGAAGCCAGAAAACGCTGAAACGCTCTCGGGCGGCGTGGTATTCCAGCCGCTTCGCAACCTGACTTTCACGGCTGACTACTGGTCGCTGCGCTCGGAAGGCGTGATCGGCCTGCAGGGCGCTCAAAACCAGATCCTGTTTGACCTGCTTGAGCGGTTGAGCGGGCGGAGCAACCCCAATGTGGTCCGCCTGGCGCCGGTTGGAACCCAGGTTGTCGGCACGATCGACTATGTGAAGGATGATTACTTCAACCTTGGCCCCCGCACGCTGCGTGGCCTGGATTTCGCGGCCAGCCTTGACCTGCGTGATACGCCGCTGGGCGCCTTCAACATTGATCTTTCTGCTTCGAAGCTGATCAAGTGGGAACAGACTGCTTCCGATCTGCAGGCCAAGCTGATCGCGGCCAACGCGGCCGGGACGCTGGGTACGGGCATCACGATTACCCAGGCAGGCAGCCAGGTGCAGGTGAACGGTAACCCCGAATGGCGCCTGAGCGGCAACCTGACCTGGCGCAGCGGCCCGTTCAGCGCCGGGGCCTTGGTGAACTATGTTGGTTCGGTGTTCGATACCAGCACGATCAAGGTCAACGATCAGTTCTATGAACTGCCCAGCTTCACCACGGTCAATGCCTACGTTCAGTACAAGATGCCGAAGGATGCCGGCGCGCTGGCTGGCACCCGCTTCCGCGTCGGTGCCCGCAACCTCTTCGACAAGGCGCCGCCGCTGTCCTCGAGCAACTTCGGCTTCCTTGGCGCGCTGCACGATGCTGTTGGCCGGTTCGTGTACTTTGAACTGTCGAAGGAATTTTAATCCCGACCAGGATTGAAATTACGGAACCCAAGGGGCGCTTCCCGCCGTTAGCGGAAGCGCCCCGGCGGGTTTCGCTGGATTGCAGAGATTAGAGCGGCCTGTGCCATTGGCTTGGACAGCCTTGCCTCGCCCGCAACTTTGGAAAGGAATGCGCGTGAACAAGCTGTCTGGAGGTATGGCCAGGGCATTCACTACGTTCCTGGCGGCGTTTGTGGTTCTGGTCTCGCCAGTCCTTGCCCAGAAGCGGCAACTGCTCGAATATCCCAGCATTCACTCACCGGTGGTGGGCGAACGCGGTATGGTGGTTTCGCAGAATGCCATCGCTTCCGGAGTGGGTGCAGCAATTCTGCGTCGCGGCGGCAACGCCGTCGATGCTGCAGTCGCTATCGGCTTCGCCTTGGCTGTTACCCTGCCGCGGGCCGGCAATATCGGCGGCGATGGCTTCATGCTGGTCCACGATGCCAAGACGGGCGAGCAGGTGTTCTTCGATTTCCGCTCGGTCGCACCCAAGGCGGCGCCCCTGGCGATGTATATCGATAACCAGGGCAAGGAAGCGAGCATTGCCAGCCGTGGCTATCTGGCACCGTCGGTTCCGGGGACCGTCGCCGGGCTGGGCATGGCCCATAAGCGGTTCGGCAAGCTGGCGTGGAAGGACGTTGTCGCCCCAGCGATTGCGCTGGCGCGCGATGGCGTGGCGCTGACCCCTGATGAGGCCTTCGTCTTCAGCTGGGGCAAGGAACGCCTTTCAACCAGCGCGGCGGCAAAGGCGGCCTATTATCGGCCCGACGGTTCGCTTTACCGGGCGGGCGAAATCCTGCGCCAGCCGGACCTGGCCTGGACCCTGACCCAGATTGCAGAACGCGGGGCGGATGGCTTTTACAAGGGGCCGGTTGCCGAACGGTTTGCGGCGGACATGAAGGCGCATGGCGGCCTGATCACGCTTGATGATCTTGCCTCCTATCGCGCGGTCGAACGCAAACCCTTGCGCGGGACCTATCGCGGGCTTGAGGTTGTCACGGCTCCACCGGCGAGCGCGGGCGGCGCAACCCTGCTCAACATGCTCAACATCCTCGAAGGGTTTGACCTCAAATCCTATGGGGCGGGTTCGGCCCAGGCTCTCCACATCATGGCTGAAACCATGAAGCTGGGTTATGCTGATCGGTATCGCTTCCTTGGTGATACCGATTTTGTCACCGCGCCTGTCCGGGGGTTCATTTCCAAGGCCTATGCGCAAGAGCGCGCGAAGTTGATTGATCCCGCCAAGGCAACCCCAGCCCAGCAGTTGCGGGCGGGCGACCCGGCGCGGTTCGAAAGCCCATCAACCACCCACTTCTCGGTAGCAGACGCCGACGGCAATGTCGTTTCGACCACCTACACGCTGGGGGCTGACTTTGGTTCGGGCGTGATGATCGCCGGAACCGGCGTGCTGCTGAACAACCAGATGAACAATTTCGATCATGAAAACGCG
>JBEEIN010000102.1:0-6939 GCA_041169825.1 Pseudomonadota bacterium | reverse complement strand
CCGTCCGCTGCTGGTGAAGGGCGAACCCGGCACCGGCAAGACGGTGTTGGCGCACGAGATTTCCAAGGCGCTCAATGCCCCCCTGATCGAGTGGCACATCAAGTCCACCACCAAGGCGCATCAGGGGCTCTACGAGTACGACGCGGTCGCCCGCTTGCGCGATGGCCAGCTGGGCGATGAGCGCGTCCACGACATCGCCAACTACATCAAGAAGGGCAAGCTGTGGGAAGCCTTCACCTCGCCCCAGCTGCCGGTGCTGCTGATCGACGAGATCGACAAGGCCGACATCGAGTTCCCGAACGACCTGCTGCAGGAACTCGATCGGATGAGCTTTGACGTTTACGAAACGAAGGAGCGGATCGCGGCCAAGGAGCGCCCGATCGTGGTCATCACCTCGAACAACGAGAAGGAACTTCCCGACGCCTTCCTGCGTCGCTGCTTCTTCCACTACATCAAGTTCCCCGATCGCGAGACGATGCAGGCGATCGTCGACGTCCACTTCCCGGGCATCCAGAAGACCCTCGTCTCCAAGGCGATGGAAATCTTCTACGAGGTGCGCGAAGTGCCGGGCCTCAAAAAGAAGCCCTCGACCTCGGAACTGCTCGACTGGCTCAAGTTGCTGCTGAACGAGGACATGCCGCTCGACGTGCTGCAGAACCGCGATCCGGCCAAGGCGATCCCGCCGCTGCACGGCGCGCTGCTCAAGAATGAGCAGGACGTGATGCTGTTCGAACGCCTCGCCTTTATGGCGCGGCGCCAGAGCTGATCGATCATGCCGGTTGCGCCCTCGGCGCACACCCGATTTGCTGCGATCCGTGCCGAGCTGGAAGCCTTTACCCCGCGTCCCGGTTGGCGGGCCTGGCTCTATGAATTCCTGCTGTTCGGATTCAAACAGGGTTGGGCCTGCCTGTTTGGCGGCCTGATGCTGACCCTGCTGCTGGGAACGCACCTGTTCTATCCGGCGGACGCGGCGCTGGCGCGGTACGATTTCCTGACGCTGGCGGCGTTGATGATCCAAATCGGCATGCTGGCCTTGCGGCTGGAAACGCTGGAGGAAGCAAGGATCGTGGGCGCGTTCCATGCGGCCGGCACGGTGATGGAACTGTTCAAGACCCATTTCGGATCATGGGTCTATCCGGAACCGGCTGTGCTCAAGATTGGCGGCGTACCGCTGTTTTCCGGCTTTATGTATGCCGCGGTGGGCAGCTACATCGCGCGGGTCTGGCGGATTTTTGAATTTCGTTTCTCAGCCTATCCGTCCCCGCTGCTGGCTGGGCTGCTGGCGATTGCGATCTACGTCAATTTCTTTGCCCATCACTGGCTTCCCGATGCGCGGATCCTGTTGTTTGCGGGGCTTGGCATGCTGTTCTTTTCCACCCGCATTTGGTTCCGGGTCTGGCGGGTCGAACGGTGGATGCCCTTGCTGTTGGGGTGGTTCCTGGTCGCGCTGTTCATCTGGCTGGCGGAAAACATCGCCACCTTCAGCCATGCCTGGCTCTATCCCAGCCAGCGCGCGGGATGGCACATGGTCAGTCCGCAAAAGCTGGGCGCGTGGTATCTGCTGATGTATATCTCGTTCATTATGGTCGCGGCGCTGCATCGCCCGCGGGAAAAGGCATAGGCTTTCCATGTTCTTCAACTTCGTCGACGAACTGCGCGCAGCGGGGATCCAGGCTTCGTTCAAGGAACATCTGGTCCTGCTGGAAGCGCTCGACAAGGATGTGATCGAGCAGACGCCCGAGCAGTTCTATTACCTGTCGCGCGCCATTTTCGTGAAGGATGAGGGCCTGCTCGACAAGTTCGACCAGGTCTTCAACAAGGTCTTCAAGGGTATCCTGACCGACTATGGCCAGAACCCGGTCGACATTCCCGAGGAATGGCTGAAGGCCGTCGCCGAGAAGTTCCTGACCCCCGAGGAAATGGAAGCGATCAAGTCGCTCGGTTCCTGGGAAGAGATTATGGAGACGCTGAAGAAGCGGCTTGAGGAACAGCAGAAGCGCCACAAAGGCGGCAACAAGTGGGTCGGTACCGGCGGCACATCGCCCTATGGCAACAACGGCTATAACCCCGAAGGGGTGCGGATCGGCGGCGAAAGCAAGCACAAGCGCGCGCTGAAGGTCTGGGAAAAGCGTGAGTTCCAGAACCTGGACAACACGCGCGAGCTGGGCACCCGCAACATCAAGGTGGCGCTGCGCCGCCTGCGCCGCTTTGCGCGTGAGGGCAACCCGGACGAGCTGGACCTCGAAGGCACGATCGAAGGCACGGCCAAGCAGGGCTGGCTGGATATCCGCATGCGGGCCGAGCGGAAGAACGCGGTCAAGGTGCTGCTGTTCCTGGATGTCGGCGGATCAATGGACCCGTTCATCAAGCTGGTGGAGGAACTGTTCAGCGCGGCCACGACCGAGTTCAAGAACCTGGAGTTCTTCTACTTCCACAACTGCCTTTATGAAGGCGTATGGAAGGACAACAAGCGCCGCTGGAGCGAGCGGACCAACACCTGGGACATCCTCCACAAATATGGCCACGACTATAAGGTGATCTTCGTCGGCGACGCGGCGATGAGCCCTTACGAGATCACCCACCCGGGCGGCTCGGTCGAGCATTTCAACGAAGAGGCCGGCGCCGTGTGGTTACAGCGCGTCGCCCACGTCTATCCGGCGACGGTCTGGATGAACCCCGTGCCCGAAAAGCAGTGGGGCTATTCGCAGAGCACCAAGGTGATCAAGGAGCTGATCGGCGGCAACATGTTCCCGCTCACGCTGGAAGGCCTGGACGGGGCAATGCGCGAGTTGACCCGCAAGAAGCATTGATTGCTCTGAAACTGTGGAGTGATCCCCGTACTGCTGGTGAGGTTAAACCCTGCCCGCTAGAAGCGCGGCATGGATAGCCAGCTTCTTGTCATCTGCCTGCTGACCGCGGCGATCAACCTGATCGGCACGCTGGCCTATGCCGCGCGCATCGCCGGGGTGCGGACGCGCCGCATCGCGATGAGCTTTGCCCTGTTCAACATCCTGGTGCTGGTCAGCCGCACGTCCAACTCATTCCTTGGACCGTTCCTGGCCAAGCGAATCGAAGTGCGCATTTCGCAAGGTGGCGGTGAAGCGCTGTTGTTTGATTTCCACCTGGTCCTGGCCTCGGCATCGCTGGCCGTGCTGGTGGGCATCCTGCTGGTGCCGACGGGACAGCGGCTGTTTGCCGCGGCGATCGGCCATTTTCAGGAACACCGCTCAACCACGCGGATGCTGCTACGAACCGCGACCCCGGCCGGGCTCAGCACCCTGCGGCGTTCGCTGACCCCGCCCAGCCCGCGGATGATCAAGGAACTGTTCAAGGAGCGCGGCGTTGGCTGGGGCGTTCTGCTGGCCAATTGCCTGGCGCAGGCGCTGATCACCGTGGGCGTGGTTGCCTCGCTTTATGCCGGGTTCCTCAACCCCGAATTCCGCGTGACCGCATCGCAGCTTTCGGCCGTGGTCAACGGCTTTGCCACGATCCTGCTGTTCGCGCTGATCGATCCGCAGCTGTCGGTCATGACCGATGACGTGGTGGAAGGCCGGGTCAGCGAACCGCTGTTTCGCCGGACCATCGTGTGGATCAGCCTGAGCCGCTTGGCCGGGACGCTATTGGCGCAGGTGCTGTTCCTGCCCTCTGCCCAGGCGATCGCCTGGGTCGCCAATCACGTCTGACCCCCTAGCCTTTCTGGTCAAGTTCGGCATTCAACCGCAGGCTGCAGCGCCAGAAGAAGAACGCCGGGATCAGGCCGAGCCAGGCCGCGCCGAACAGGACATAGCGGACCGAGTCCGTGCCGAATTCGGGCTTTAGCCACTGCGACAGCATGCCAAAGAACAGCGGACCGAAGCCCAGCCCGATCAGGTTCTGGCAAAACAGCATGACCGCAGCCGCAATCGCCCGTGCACGCATCGGCACGAGCCCCTGGGTGCTGGAATAGCACGGGCCGTAATAGAGCGAATTGAGCACTGTCGGCACCATCAGCAGAACCAAGGCCACCCGCCAGTCGGTCATGAAATAGGCCGCAAAGGCCATTGGCGCGGCGATCACCATGCCAATTGCCGGGGCGGTCATGACATGGCGGCGGTTATGCTTGCCGAACCGATCGGCCAGCCAGCCCCCCAGCCAGGTGCCAAAAGCTCCGGCGACTCCGCCCCACAACCCGAACCAGAAGCCCACCTCACCCGGCGTAAGACCGTGACTGCGCTGGAAGAAGATCGTGGTCCAGGTCGATTTACCATAGGACAGGAACGAGGCCGAAGATCCGGCCGCCAGCAGCAGGATAAAGGCACGCGACGAAAAGATCGCCTTGAGCGCATCCGAGGTGGCCATTGAGGGCGCGGTCGAGCCCTTGTTCAGCGATGTACCATCCTGCCGCGGCTCCTTGAGCAGGACCAGCACCACCAAGGCCAGCAACACGCCCGGTATCCCAACCCAGATAAAGGCGCCGCGCCAGCCAACTGTATCCGCCAGTACACCACCGATCAGCATGCCAAGCAGGCCGCCAAGCGGAATGCCGAGTGAGTAAAACGCGAGTGCCGAGGCCCGCCGTTCGGCCGGAACCTTGTCCGCAATCAGCGAATGGGCCGCCGGGGTGCAACCCGCTTCACCAACGCCCACGCCGATCCGGGCCAGCAAGAGCTGGCCATAGGTTGTCGCCAGGCCGCAGAGCGCAGTCATCGCTGACCAGAGCGCCAATGCCCCGGCAATCATCCGTCCACGGTGCGTCTTTGGCCGGTCAGCATATCGCGCGATCGGCAGGCCGAGCAATGTGTAGAACAGGGCAAAGGCGATGCCGGTCATCAATCCGATCTGGGTGTCCGAAAGATTGAGGTCCTTCGCGATCGGTTCGGCCAGGATGTTGACGATCTGGCGATCAATGAAATTGAAGATGTAGACGACCAGCAACAGCCACATGGTCAACCGGACGGAGTCCCCGGCACGCGCAGATGCGGGCTGCCCCGCAATGGCATCGCTCATCAAAAATCCTCTCGGCCAAGCGGTCGCTGCCGCCTTGATTCCCATCCGCAGACAGGGTGGCTGGGCAATCTGGGCGGGTCAAGCCTCAGACCGAATCGACCACCCGGAACAGTGTTTCAATCTGCCGCTGCTCCTGTTCGGAAACCTCGGGCCGCCAGACATCGAAGATCAGGACCAGGCGATCATGGTCGCTGTCATTCCACGCCTCGTGCTCCACGGAATCGTCGAAGACCATCAGTTCACCGACCCGCCATTCTCGAGTCTCACCACCGACTCTGAAGCCGCAGCCCGGCGGGACCACCAGCGGCAAGTGGCAGATATACCTGGCGTTGATCATCCCGGTGTGGGCCGGAATCCGCGAATGCGGTCGCAACAGCGAGAACATCGGCGTGGGCGCCCGGTTCGGGATCCGGCACAGCGGGACGCCTGACTCCAGGGCCGCTGCCGTTTTTGGCGTGCGCGCGATGCGATCTGGCAAGGGTGTTCCCTTGTCGGTCAGTTCCCACGTGCTCCAGTCCGCATTGCCGAGCAGTCCATGCACATCGCCCTGCGGACGGCCCTCCTGCAGCTTGGCATAGGGAGTGAAAGACTGCTGGTCTGCCAGCAGGTTCAGTGCCTCGGCCAGGATTGTCTCGGTCTGGGCCTCAAGCGCCACCCGCCAGGCATAGCCGGCCGGGTCGGCAAACTGGACATAGGGCATGTCAGGGTAGAAATAGGTTTGGGGCAACTGGGGGTACTGGCCCCCATCGGCGGCTCGCGCTTGCTGCCCCAGCATGATCTCCAACGATTTCTGGAACCGGGGATGACGCTCGGCAAGCGTGAGGCCCGCCTGATCCAGCCCTTGCAGCAGCAGCTCGCGCTGGCGCCGCCCGATCCATTCGATCGCCGCTTCAGCCCGGGCACGGTCACCAAAGGAAACCGCCCGCCCTTCCATGGCCAGGTTCAAGACCCCGCGATACCAGGCACCGGCCGAGCGAAGATCGCCCGCAAGCAACAGGTGGTCCGCCTTGGCCATCATGGCCGCGGAATCGGTGCGGTTTACCGCGAGCCGCCGCTCGGTCTCAGCCAGGTCAAACCGCGGTTCGGGATGATCGACGTTCATGGCCCGTAGAGCCTACAGGATCTGGTGGCTTCAAGCCAGGCAGCCTCATCCCGGCTGGCCAGCGCCTCCAGGTCGCCGGCTTCCGCACCGGCATCATCAACCCATTCGCGCAAGGCTGGGCCGCCGTTGATCACGTCGATGGCAAGCCGTTCGAATTCATACTCGTAGGCAAAATCGCGCCACAACGGATAATCCGGATAGAGCCGCCGGATCGCCTTGAAGGCCAAGGCCTGCAAGCGCCAGGGACGGAAGGCATGGTGATCGTAGAAGCCGCCCTCGGCATGGATCATCAATCCATTGCACAGGGTCTTGGCGTGCTTGTGGAAGGTCGGTTCAAACCAGCACTCCCGGATTGCGCAGCCGGCCAGCCAATGCGGCGCCAATCGCTGCATCTCCGCATGCACGGCCTTGGCATCAAGATCAGGGGCGCCAAATAGCACTTCGAGTGGGCGGGTCGTGCCGCGGCCTTCGGACAGCGTGGCCCCTTCGAGCATGACTGTGCCGGCATAGGCCCGGGCCATGTTCAAGCTGGCGGCATTGGGGCTTGGGTTGATCCAGATGCGGCTTTCCGGCCAGCCCCACCCCGGCGCGGACTCTGGCGCCCAGCCCTGCATCGCGATTACCCGGTAGGGCACGTCGAGCTTGTTTTCGGCGATGAACCACTGCCCCATCTCGCCCAGGGTCAGCCCGTGGCGCATCGGCATTGGCCCTGCCCCGACAAAGCTTTCCTGTCCCGGAACCAGCAGTGTGCCTTCAACCGGACGACCGGCCGGATTAGGGCGATCGAGCACCCAGACTTCCTTGCCGGTGCCCGATGCGGCCTCAAGCAGGTAAAGCAGGGTCGTGACGAA
>JBEEIN010000101.1:0-2900 GCA_041169825.1 Pseudomonadota bacterium | reverse complement strand
CGATCGCCTATATGCCCAAGGACAGCGTTGTCGGCATTTCCAAGCTCGCCCGCGTGCTCCACGCCTATGCCCGCCGCCTGCAGATCCAGGAGCGGCTGACAGCCGAAGTGGCGCAATGCATCTGGGACAACCTGCAGCCGCACGGCGTGGCCGTGGTGATCGAGGCGCAGCACGGCTGCATGACCGGGCGCGGCGTGCGCACCCCCGGCGTCGGCATGGTCACCAGCCGCATGCTCGGCTGTTTCCTGGATGACGAGCGCAGCCGCAAGGAAGTGCTCAGCCTGATGGGCTATTGAGCCAGGCGGTCATCTTCGGGGCAAGCGGCGGGATCGGCGCGGCACTGGCCGCCGCTGTGGCCGCCAGCGGTCGCTATCAGCGGGTCTGGGCCGGATCGCGTGGCGGCGCTGTTGCCCCAACTGGCGCAAGCCCCTTCGCCTTTGACCTGACCGATGAGGCCAGCATCGCCGCGGCCGCCACTGAGATTGGCGGCCAGGGCGAAGTCACGCTGGCCATCGTCGCAACTGGCATTCTGTCCGATGGCCCCGGCTTCCAGCCCGAAAAGACCTTCAAGGCGCAAGACCCGGCCGCCTATGGCCGGGCCTTTGCGATCAACACCACCGGCCCGGCGCTGATCGGCAAGCACTTCCTGCCCTTGCTGCCACGGCGCGAACGGGCGGTCTTTGCCGCACTGTCTGCGCGGGTCGGCTCAATCAGCGACAATCGGCTCGGTGGCTGGCACGCCTATCGCGCCAGCAAGGCCGCGCTCAACATGATCCTGCGCAATTTCGCGATCGAACTGGGCCGCACCCATCCGCAGGCCGTGATCGCCGCGCTCCATCCCGGCACCGTTGCTACCGACCTGTCCGCCCCCTTCACCGGCCTGCGCGAAGGGCAAAGCTTGTTCACCCCCGCTGAGGCTGCTGGCTACTTGCTGAAGGTGATCGACGGGCTGAGCCCGGAAGACAGCGGACAGGCCTTTGCCTGGGATAGTCAATCCATACCGTTCTGAGAGCTTGCCCTGATCGCCCGCGCCTCCTAAGTCCGGCCCACGCGATTTCTCCCCATCCGAGGCTATCCTTGTTGCTGTCTCCGTTCGAAAAAGTGCTGGTGAAGCGCTACCTCCTGCCGGGGCGGAGCGAGGCGTTTATTGCGCTGGTGGCGGGGATCAGCCTGGTTGCCGTTGCCCTGGGCGTGGCCGCGCTGGTCATCGTGATGAGCGTGATGAACGGCTTCCGGGCCGAACTGTTTGACAAGATCGTCGGGCTGAACGGCCATGCCATCGTTCAGGCCTATGGCGGACGGATCGAAAACTGGCAGAACGTCTTGCAGGATGTGCGCAAGACGCCCGGCGTCACCCGCGCCTCTCCGCTGATCGAGCAGCCGCAGATGGGCAGCTTTAATGGCCGGGTCGATCTGGTCTTTGCCCGCGGCAATACGGCCGAGGATATTCAGCGGCTGAAACCCAAGCTGGTCGCCGGTTCGCTCGATCCGCTGAAGCCCGGCGCGGGCGAGGTGGCGATCGGTTCGCAGCTCGCCTCCAACCTGGGCGTCCGGGTGGGCGATACGCTGACGATCATCAACCCGCAGGGCCGCTCCACCCCCTTCGGCACCGTCCCGCGCGAGATTGCCTACCGTGTGGCCGCGATCTTTGAGATCGGGGTGTTCGATTTTGACGAGCGGTTTGTCGTCATGCCGATCGAGGATGCGCAAACCCTGCTGCTGGCCGGGGATTCGATTGGAATGATCGAGGTTCAGGTCACCGATCCCGATGCCGTGACTGAGATCCTGAAACCCGTGGCCCAGCGGCTGGCCGGGCAGGCGGTGGTAACCGATTGGCGGACCATGAACGCCAGCCTGTTTGAGGCGCTGGCGGTAGAGCGGGTCGCGATGTTCGTGGTGCTGTCGATCATCGTGCTGGTCGCGGTGTTCAACATCCTGTCCTCGCTGATCATGCTGGTCCGCGCCAAGACGCGTGACATCGCGATCCTGCGGACCATGGGGGCAGGGCGGAAAAGCCTGCTCAAGGTTTTCGTCACGGTCGGCTTCGTGGTCGGCGCGCTGGGCACTGTTGCCGGGCTGATCCTGGGCGCGGCCTTCCTGTTCTTCCGCCAGCCGATTGTTCGCCTGATCGAGGTGCTGACCGGGCAGAACCTGTGGGATCCCAAGATCCGCTTCCTGACCGAGCTGCCCGCCCGCGCCGATCCGGTGGAGATCACGCTGATCGTGATCATGGCCCTGCTGTTCAGCTTCCTTGCCACGCTCTACCCGGCCTTCAAGGCGGCGAGCACCGATCCGGTCCAGGTGCTGCGCTATGAGTGAGCCTGTCGTCCAAACCACCGGCCTGACCCGCAGCTTCGAACAGGGCGGGGTGCGGATCGACGTGTTGCGCGGGATTGATCTGGCGATTCAGCCGGGTGAGATCGTGGCGCTGCTCGGCCCGTCGGGCTCGGGCAAATCGACCCTGCTTCAGGCGGTCGGCCTGCTGGAAGGCGGCTTTGGCGGATCGCTGCGGATTGCCGGGGTGGAAGCCACGGCCTTGTCGGCCGATGACCGCACTGATCTGCGGCGTGACCGGATTGGCTTCGTCTATCAGTTCCACCACCTGCTGCCGGACTTTACCGCGCAGGAGAATGTCGTCTTGCCGCAACTGGTCGCCGGGACCAGCGAGGCCGCTGCCGCCACCCGCGCCATCGAACTGCTGACCGCGCTGGGCCTTGGCGCGCGGCTCGATCATCGGCCCAGCCAGCTATCCGGCGGGGAGCAACAGCGCGTTGCCGTGGCCCGCGCCCTGGCCAACCGGCCCGCGCTGGTGCTGGCCGATGAGCCGACCGGCAACCTTGATGAGGCCACCTCTGACCGCGTGTTCGAGGAGTTCCTCGAACTGGTCCGCGGCCAGAACA
>JBEEIN010000100.1:0-5093 GCA_041169825.1 Pseudomonadota bacterium | reverse complement strand
CTTGCCATCATCGTAATAAAGCGTGCCGTTGTAGGCCTGCTTCGAAACGTTCGACAGCGTGTTCGTCACAGCCACGTTCTGCAGCGCGCCGCCCGGTGCAATCGCCGGCCCCTGCAGGTTGAACGTGGCGTTCGAGCTGATGAAGGTGGCGTTGGCAATCACCCCGAAGTGCTTCAGGAAGCCTTCGCTGAAGGCGCTGAACGGAACTTGCGCAGCCAGTTCCCAACCGTTGAGCTTCGCACCAGAGCCATTGACCGTGGTCGACAGCGTCCAGATCGGCTGCGAGAGCTGCGACGGGTTGAGTGCCGCCGGCGAGCTGGGGCTCAGCACCGAAACCGGCAGGCCGGTCTGGGTGAAGGTCGCGCCCGTGATCGAGGCCGACTGGGTGAAGCTGCTCACGTCCTTCTTGAACCAGGCAACCGAAAGCACTGCCTGCGGGGCAAAGTACCATTCGGCGGCAAGGTCATAGTTGCGGGCGCGATAGGGCTCCAGGAACGGGTTGCCGCTGGTGACGCGATAGTTGAAGCCGTCAGCCGAACCACCCGGGGTAAGCGAGCCGAGGGTCGGGCGGGTCATGACATCGGCAATGGCCCCGCGCAGGATCACGTTCTGGGTCGGGAACAGCGCCAGGTTGGCCGAAGGCAGCCAGTCATCATAGCTGCGCGTGACCGTGGCGTTGGTGCCGCTGACCAGGCCGTACGAGCTCTGATCGGTCTTCACGTAACGCACACCGGCGTTCAGGGCATATTCCATGCCGCCCAGGCTGCCCTTCAGGTCAGCCTGGAAATAGGCCCCCTTCGAAGTTTCCTGCACACCGCGGATATTGCCGGCGTCATTGACCAGCGCACGGTTGTAGAGGCCGGTGAAGGCCGCCGCAGTATCAAGGTTGGGAACCAGCCAAGAATTGGTGTTGCCAGCCGGCTGGCCTGCATTGCCCAGCGTGAACAGCTGCGACAGTGCCGGAGTGGCCTGGAAGCCGTATACTGCGGTCGGGCCGAAGAGGCTGGTCGGCGAGCAGGCGATCGTGCCGGATGCGCTGGTCACCAGGCTGGTGCCGCCATTGCCGCAAATCGCGGTATCACGGGTGTAGGATACCAGGTCGAAGTTGTAGCGACGCCACACGCCACCGGCCTTCAGGGTGATCTTGTCGGTCAGATCATATTCGGTACGCAGCTGCACCGTCTTGAAGCGGTTGGTGTTGTTCGACGGGCGGTCGCGGATTTCGGCCAGCTGGAAGTTGGCCGGATCGGTCACGCTGGTGCCGAAGGTCAGCTTCGGGGTGGCCATGTTGGTGTAGTCGAAGGCATAGCCCTGCGCGTCGCGGTCATCGAACACGATCGTGGTTTCCACCGGGATATCGGCGTTCGACTTTGATACGCCGCCCATCAGGGTGAAGCGCAGCTTGTCGGTCACGTCCTGATCCAGCGTGGCGCCGATCTGGTAGAATTCGGTGCTGCTGTCGCGCTTGTAATGCTCGGTGCGGACCCAGGCATCGTTCAGCGTGGCCGAAACCATGTTGTTCTTGCTGTCATAGACCGGGTTCACGACGTTGATCGAGCGCTCGTTCGAGCGCAGCAGGACTTCGCCCCACTGTTCCTCGCGGGTGGCGTCGAACTTTGAATAGAGGCCGTCGATCGACAGCTTGGTGGCCTCGGTTGGCGAGAACTGGATCGACCCGGTTAGGCCAAGACGCTGACGATCGTGAGCGACTTCGCCGTAGCGCGGAATGCGCGGGTGGAAGGCGAGCGCGGCCTGATCGCAAGCAGGGCTGGAAACATAGCTGCCACCCGAATTCGGCGTGGTGAAGCAGTTGGTGGTGCCAACGCCGTCAAACCGGGCCTGGGCCCAGCGGACCGAGTTGTTGCCAAGTTCGAGCGTCTGCGTCTTCGAATAGGCAGCCGAGATCGAGGCGCCAAAGGTACCAGCGTCATTGCGCCAGGACAGCAAACCGGCCAGGCGTGGGCCAACCTTCTTCGACAGGTCGTTGAACGAGGCAACGGCAGAGGCGGCGGCGGTCAGGCCAGCCTTGCCCGCAAGCGGGTTGCCGGTGTTCAGGTCAACCACGGCGCCGAGCGAACCTTCATCGAGGCTGGCTTCGGCAGTCTTGTGGACGACCAGGCTGGAAAACAGTTCTGAAGCGAAGACGTTGAAGTCAAACGCGCGGTCGCGGTTGGCGCTGGCGCCATCGACCGAGGTCGCGATCGTTTCCATGCCGTTCACGCGGACGCGGGTGAACTGGCTGGACAGGCCGCGTACGGTAATGGCGCGGCCTTCACCGGCATCGCGTGAAATCGAGATGCCCGGGATGCGTTGCAGCGATTCCGCCAGGTTCTGGTCAGGGAACTTGGCAATGTCTTCGGCGACAATCGCATCGACTGCGGCAACCGAATTCTTCTTGAGGTTGATCGCGGCCTGCAGCGACTGGCGGAAACCGGTGACGACGATTTCGTCGGCCGGTGCGTCGGCGGCGGGCTGGGCGGCATCCTGGGCCCAGGCGCTGGCGGGCGCGACGATGGCGCTGCCGGCGATCAGGGCCAGCTTGAACAGCGTCTTGCTGGTATGGGTCTTGCGCATTTCTACTCCCTCGACGCCGCTCGGGCGCTTCCTCATGATACCGGTGTCAAAGGGTGGCGTACGAAGCCTCGCACATATCCCCCGGCACCTCTGCTCCCTACGCGGTCTTTCGGCCGCTGCATTCAAACCCGGCACGGTAACCGGTGTCATTTGGTATTGCTCCCGTTATGGGGCTCTGTCAAGAAGGTGCGAAAGGGAGTTTGGATAATGCGCAATGGGTGGTTGAGGCTGGCAGTGTTCCTTGTGGCGCTACAGGCATTTGCCCTGCCGACACTTGCCGAAGCGGGCATGGTGGAACCAACCCAGGGCGGTGCTGGCGGTCGAATCATCCGCGTCACCACCCTGGCCAAGGATGGGCCGGGCTCTTTCAAGGAAGCCGTTGAAAGCAAGGGCCCGCGCATTGTCGTCTTCGAAGTTGGCGGGGTGATCGACCTGGGGCTGGACTCGCTCTTGATTTCCGAGCCTTACCTGACGATCGCCGGGCAAACCGCCCCATCGCCCGGGATCACACTGATCCGCGGCGGAATTGATCTCAAGGCGCACGACGTCATCATCAGCCATCTGCGGGTCATGACGGGCCGCGATGGCCAGCCAAACCTCTCCGGCTGGGAAGCGGACGCCTTTTCCACCGTTGGCGCCCACAATGTTATCATCGAACACAACAGCTTCCTGTGGGCGCTGGACGAGAACATGTCGGCCTCTGGCCCACGCTTCACGGGCAACACCGTTGACGAATGGCGCAAGGGCACGACGCATAACGTCCTGTTCCGCGAGAATCTGGCTGCCGAAGGCCTGGCCAATGCCAGCCATCCCAAGGGCGAACATTCCAAGGGTTCGCTGGTCCATGACAATGCCACCGGCATCGTTTTCTACCGCAACGTCTGGGCCCATAACGTTGAGCGTTCGCCGCTGCTGAAGGGCGGGGTCCAGGCGCTGATGGTCAACAACCTGATCTACAACCCCGGGCACCGCGCGGTGCATTATAACCTGATGAACCTGGAATGGACCGGGCATGACTATGTCACCGGTGAACTGACGGCCGTGGGCAATGTCATGCGCGGTGGCAATGACACCGATCCCGGCTTGTCTTTCCTGATGCTGGGCGGCGATGGTGACCTGAAGTTTTATGGCCGCGACAACCGTGCGGTCGATCGGCACGGCAACCCGCTGCCCGAATTCGGCCGCTATGGCGAAACCAAGGCCAAGCTGATCCGTTCGGCCAAGCCGCTGGCCGACATTTCGAGCCTGCCTCTGTTGCCCTCAGGCGCGGTGGAGACCAGCGTGCTCCAGACCGTCGGCGCCCGCCCGTGGGACCGGGCCCCGGATGACATTCGCGTGCTGTACTTCGTCGCTGAAGGCCGCGGGCAGATCATCGATGATGAAAAGCAGGTTGGGCAGGGCTATCCGCGCCCGGCACCGACCCGCGCCCCCTTTGTCGAGGCAGACTGGGACCTCAGCACGATGCAGCCCAAGTCCGGCCTCTATCCCGGTCAGAAAGCGGGCGCACAGGAAAAGCTGAGCGACCGCGACAAGGCGATGCGGTCCACCAAGTGACCCTCGCTGCCTTGCTCCTCCTGGCTGCCGCGCCGCCGATGGCGGTGGTGGACGAGCGCGACACCCGACGCGAGGAAGCCCCGCCGCATGGCGCAATCGGCATGAGCACGGCCTATCGCATCAGCGATGCCGTGCCCCAACCGCGCGCCATGGAATTCCGTCGCCGCATTCTCCACCGCGGCGCGGCAATTGGCGAGCATCCGATCAACCATGACGAGGTCTATTACGTCCTCGATGGCGAAGGTGAAGTTGTCTCAGACGGCCAGCGTGCCCGGCTGAAGCAGGGCATGACTGCCTATCTCTACAAGGGTGCAGTGGTCGGGATCCGGCAGCTTGGCAAGCAGCCGCTATCGCTGATCATCAGTTACCCCAACGCGGAACGCTGAGCATCAGCTGCCCGGCTGGATATAGGGTACGCGCGCGAACAGCTCGCGCTCCCATTTGCGCGGGTCGCTGACCACGCGGCTGACGCTGTCAAACACCATCGTCTCGCGCGTCGGCACGGTATAGTTCGCCCAGCCGGGATTGCCGCTGCGGGCAAAGCGGACAAAGGCGGCCATGACGCGATCGCTCATCGCCTGGCGGGCCGGGCTGGGGTTTTCGAACGTGCCAAATGACAGGCCGATGTCGTCGGTATGCTTGGCCTGCTCGAAATCGAGCTGGTAGACCCAGGTCTGCCGCACGCCGGCGCGGGCACGGGCATCGGCTTCCTCAACCTGCCCCCGCCAAGACCGGCCAGCCGTGACCATGCGATGGAAAATCTGCTCTGCGCCGTCTGTCGGATAGCGCGCCCGGAACTGCGCGACGACCCAGGCCGGATCGATATCGACCTTCAGCTCCGGCCCGGCGCGCTGCGCCAGGTTGCTCCAGTCGAGCCCTTGCAGCTTGGGATGATCCGGCGGGAAGAAGGCCCGCGTTTCGGCCACGACATTGCCCAGCAGCATCGGGATGGCATTGCCCTGCGG
>JBEEIN010000099.1:0-5308 GCA_041169825.1 Pseudomonadota bacterium | reverse complement strand
TCCTGCTGCATTGCAGCAGATCAATGCGCCATCAGCAGCGGTGGTGCGGTCAGGTCATCAAGAAAGAACCGGGTAACACCGCCGAACAGAAACTCGCGCAGGCGGCTATGGCTATAGGCCCCCATGACCAATAGCCCGGCACCCAACCGGGCGACTTCCGCGGCAAGGGTTTCCTCAACTGAGCTGCCCTGCTCCAACTCGGTCAGCTCGGCCTTCACGCCGTGGCGCGCAAGGTAGCGCAACGCCTCGGTCGCGGGGAAGCCATTGGGCTGGTCGGTGGCGACGGTCAGCACCCGCACGTCTTGCGCGCCTTGCAACAGGGGCACCGCGGCCTTCATTGCCCGCGCCGCCTCGCTGCCTCCGTCCCAGGCAATGCAGACCGTGCCAAGCGGCAGCCGCAGGGGCGTATGATCGGGCAGCGCCAGCACCGGGCAGGACGCATTCAGCGAGAGGTCTCCGGCCAATCCGCTGCTGCGCGAAATGACCATCAGGTCGGCCAGATCACCGCCGCGGACCAGCGCATCGATCTGTGGCAGTTCGGACTGGGCTACATCGAAGGGCACGTCATCATGGGCCAGCCGCTCACCAAAGGCGGCAGCCAGCGCGTCATCTTCCTTGAGCGCCGTTTCCAGCGCTTCGCGGGCCAGGATTGCGCCGCCATAGGGATCGACGGTCACATATTTATCGACCGGCGTATCAACCAGCACTGTCAGGTGCCCGCCGTGCACGCGGGCAAGGTCCATCGCCGTATCAAGCCGTGCCCCCATTCCCGCATCACGGCCTGCCTGGACAAGAATCGATCGCATAACCCCTCTCCTTTCACGCCAGAGGCTGGGCCCCAGGTGTTTTCCCGTCCATGATTCAGGTCAAATCGGTACGCTTGCACTTGGCCCCGACATCGGCCAGTGCGGGACCAGCAAGATATGCAGGGGTGAGCGACCAATGGCGGGCAAATTCGAGGCCGTGATCTTTGACTTTGGCGGCGTCATCACCGCTTCGCCGTTTGAGGCGTTCAACCGGTTGGAAGCCGAGCGCGGCCTGCCGCAAAACCTGGTGCGGCAGATCAATGCCACCAATCCCGACAGCAATGCCTGGGCCTTGTTCGAGCGCGCAGAGATCGATGCTGCTGCCTTCGACGCGCTGTTCGCAGCCGAGGCCCGCGCGATCGGGCATGAGCTGGACGGTGCCTCGGTCTTGGCGGTCCTCTCCGGCTCGATCCGTCCGGCCATGGTCCGTGCGCTCGACCGGTTGAAGGAGACTGGCTATCGCCTGGCCTGCATCACCAACAATGTTCCCGCCGGGCACGGCGCCGGCATGGCCCGGAGCGGCGACGCCAAGGACGCCTATGAACAGGTCTTCGCCCGGTTTGAGCACGTGATCGAAAGCAGCAAGGCCGGCGTGCGCAAGCCCGATCCCCGCATCTACCAGATGATGTGCGATCATCTGGGGCTGGGGCCGGATGTTTGCATCTACCTTGATGACCTGGGGATCAACTGCAAGCCGGCCGCGCAGCTGGGCATGGCAGCGATCAAGGTGACCAGCGGCGAACAGGCCCTGACCGACCTGGGCGCGCTGCTGGGGCTGGACCTGCTGGCCTGACCGGTGCATTCCATGCAACCGTGATCGCGCGGCTTGCAATTGCGTGGGCCGCCCATTGCTCTTAGCGGGAAGGGGATTTTCCAGCGGGGAGCGGAAATGAACAAGCTTTATCCCAATGCGGCAGCAGCGCTTGAAGGCCTGCTGAAGAATGACCTCCACATCGCCTGCGGCGGCTTTGGCCTGTGCGGCATTCCGGAGCGTCTGCTCGATGCGGTGCGCGACAGCGGGGTGACGGGCCTCACCTTCTATTCGAACAACGCCGGGATCGACAACGAGGGCATCGGCAAGCTGTTGCGCACGCGGCAGGTGAAGAAGATGGTCTCCAGCTACGTGGGTGAGAACAAGGAGTTCGAGCGCCAGTACCTGTCGGGCGAGCTTGAGGTTGAATTCTGCCCGCAAGGCACCTTGGCAGAGCGGATGCGGGCCGGCGGGGCGGGCATTCCCGGCTTCTACACCAAGACCGGCGTCGGCACCCTGGTGGCCGAAGGCAAGGAAGCCAAAGTCTTCGATGGCGAGGAGTATATCCTTGAGCGCGGGATCGTGGCCGACCTGGCGCTGGTCAAGGCCTGGAAGGCCGACACCACCGGCAATGTCGTGTTCCGCAAGACCGCGCGCAACTTCAACGTGCCGGCTGCAACCTGCGGCAAGGTCTGCGTGGTCGAGGTTGAGGAGCTGGTCGAGCCGGGCCAGCTTGATGCCGATGCGATCCATCTGCCGGGCGTTTATGTCCAGCGGCTGATCGTGGGCAGCCCCTATGACAAGAAGATCGAATTCCGCACCACCCGCAGCACGGATGTCGGCTGATGACCAAGCATGATGGACTGACCTCGGGCTGGACCCGCGACCAGATGGCGGCCCGCGCCGCGCAGGAACTGCGCGATGGCTTTTACGTGAACCTGGGCATCGGCATCCCAACGCTGGTGGCAAACCACGTTCCCGCCGGGATCACGGTGACCTTGCAGAGCGAAAACGGGATGCTGGGGATCGGTCCCTTCCCGACCGCGGACGCGGTTGATGCCGATCTGATCAACGCCGGCAAGCAGACGATCAGCGAGCTGCCGCATTCGGCCTATTTCGATTCTGCCCAATCCTTCGCGATGATCCGCGGCGGCAAGATCGACCTGACCGTGCTGGGCGGGATGGAGGTCTCGCAGAACGGTGACATCGCCAACTGGATGGTGCCGGGCAAGATGATCAAGGGCATGGGCGGAGCCATGGACCTCGTCGCCGGGGTCAAGAAGATCATCGTGGTGATGGAACACTGCGCCAAGGATGGTAGCCCCAAGTTCATCCCCGCATGCACCCTGCCGCTGACCGGGCGCAACGTGGTGGACATGGTCATCACCGACCTCTGCGTCTTCCAGCGTCCGGATCACCAGTCACCGTTCAAGCTGATCGAACTGGCCCCCGGCGTGACGGCCGAGGAAGTGGCGGCAAAGACGACCGCGCATTACCTGCCGCTGTGATCGCCTAGCCAGGCGGATAGTCGCCCCTTGCAGCGCAGTCCGGCGCGGGCAATGATCGCTCCCGCAAAGGGAGAGAATCATGAACAATGCCGTGTGCCGGATGGTGGGGTGCGAGTTCCCGCTGTTTGCCTTCAGCCATTGCCGCGATGTCGTGGTCGCGGTCAGCAAGGCCGGCGGCTTTGGCGTGCTGGGTGCAACGCGCTTCACGCCGGACCAGCTTGAGGAAGAGCTGGCCTGGATCGACGCGCACATCGATGGCGCGCCCTATGGCGTCGACGTGCTGGTGCCTGAAATTGTCGATCCCCGCGTCGCCGAATTTCAGGACAACGAACAGCGTGCCGCCGCGATTTCGCAGCAGCATCGCCAGTTTACCGCGGAACTGCTGGGACAATACGGGGTTGCAGTCGCGCCCGAAGAGGTCGTCCGTTATGAAGGCCGCGCCGGGATCACACCAGAGAACGGCTACGCCCAGATGGAAGTCGCCTTCCGCCACCCGATCCGGCTGATCGCCAATGCGCTGGGGATCGCCCCGCCCAAGATGATCGCGGAAGCCAAGAAGCGCGGCGTGCCAGTGGCCGCGCTGGTCGGGGCCAAGGAACACGCGCTGCGCCAGGCGGCGGCGGGGGTCGACATCATCGTTGCCCAGGGGACCGAGGCTGGCGGCCACTGCGGTGAGGTTTCAACGCTGGTGCTGATCCCCGAAGTGGTTCGTGCGCTGAAGGGGGCGGGCCATCAAATCCCCGTCCTGGCCGCCGGTGGGATCATGACCGGGGCGCAGATGGCCGGGATGATGGCCGCGGGCGCGCAGGGCGCCTGGACCGGCTCGGTCTGGCTGGCGACGACCGAAAGCGAAACCAGCGAAGCCTTCCGCGAAAAGATGGTCGCCGCACGCAGCCGCGATACCGTGCGCAGCCGCAGCCGCACCGGCAAGCCCGCCCGCCAGCTTAAGACCGCCTGGCAGGAAGCGTGGGACGCGGCCGACGGTCCCGGCCCGCTGCCAATGCCGCTGATGGGCATGGTTTCCGAACCGGCGTTCCAGCGGATCGAGAAGTCGGTGGTCAATGGCAACGAAGCGGCGCGCGATCTGGTCAGCTATTTCGTTGGTCAGGGCGTCGGCCTGGTCGATCAGGTCCGCAGCGCCAAGGGCGTGGTTCAGGATTTTCGCGAGGAGTTCGTCGAGGCGGTGGCCGAGCTCAATGGCATGCTGGGCTAGATGGGCCTGCGCCAGGCCTTGCGGGAACGCTATCTCGACGTCCTGGCGTCGATCTACCTCTACAACGAGCATCGCGGTTACACCTCATTGGACCGCGTTCTCGAAGCGGTGCGGGCGCGCTGCCCGGATGATCACGCCTTCCAGGCCGAGATCACCAAGCATCGCGCCGATGAGCGCAAGCATTACCTGATGTTCCGCCGCTGGTTTGAAGTGCAGGGACGCATGCCGCTGGTGGTCGATCGCGGGGTCGGCCATATCGACCGCTTCATCCAGTGGGTGTTCCGCTGCACGATCGAGGAGCTGGATACCCACCGCATCGTCACTGAGCCGGACCAGTTCGAACGCCTCTGCCGCGTGATCATGCTGACCGAGCAGCGCGGGTACCGTCAGGTTGAGATCATCCTGAAGAACCGGCTGATCATGTCAGACCCGGTGATGAAGAAGATCTTTGAAATCGTGCATCGGGACGAGCCCGATCATTTCCTGCCCTACCAGCGCTGGCTGGAGCGGCAGGGCCGCGCCACCGCCCGCTGGAACGAACGCGCTGCCGACTGGTCCATCCACAAGGTGCTGATGCTGGCCAAGCTGCCGGCGCTGTTTCTGGATCTGGGGTGCGCGCGGATGAAACATTGGCCGGATGAGGGCGATCCCATCACCCTTTAACCGTCACCCTGAAACAAGTTCTGGGTGGCGGGTTGTGCGATGAGACAAAGTCGAGTTAGCCTGACCCTGTTATGAGCTACACCCTGATCACCGCCAACCGGAACTATTCCAGCTGGTCGCTGCGCCCCTGGCTGCTGATGAAGGCGCTGGGCATTCCTTTTGCCGAACGCTTTGAACCTTTCACCAAGCCCGACAATTACGAAGACTTTCGCGCGTTCTCTCCCACCGGGCAGGTGCCGCTGCTGATCGATGGCCAGCGCAGGGTGCCGGATTCGCTGGGGATCACGCTGTACCTGGCTGACCGCCACGAAGGGATCTGGCCCACGGATGCCGAAGCGCGGATCTTTGCCATGGGCGCCGTCTGCGA
>JBEEIN010000098.1:0-3632 GCA_041169825.1 Pseudomonadota bacterium | reverse complement strand
CACACCCAGCGCGCCCAGCGTGGCATCATAGAACTGCTTGGCCGACGCGATATCATCCCCGCCGATGGTGACGTGGCTGAACATCAGAACACCACGACTGAGCGGATCGACTTGCCGGCGTGCATCAGGTCGAAGGCGGTGTTGATTTCTTCCAGGCCCATGACGTGGGTGATCATCGGGTCGATCTCGATCTTGCCGGTCATGTACATGTCGACGATCTTGGGTACGTCGGTTCGGCCCTTGGCCCCGCCGAACGCGGTGCCGCGCCAGTTGCGGCCGGTGACCAGCTGGAACGGGCGGGTGGCGATTTCCCTGCCGGCTTCGGCCACGCCGATGATGATCGAGGTGCCCCAGCCGCGGTGGCAGGCTTCCAGTGCGGTCCGCATCACTTCCGTATTGCCGGTGGCATCGAAGGTATAGTCCGCCCCGCCATCGGTCATCAGCACGATCTTGGCGACCACGTCTTCGCGGCTCATGCCCTTGGAATTGAGGAAATCGGTCATCCCGAAGCGGCGGCCCCATTCCTCGCGATCGGGATTGATATCCACGCCGATGATCTTGTTGGCGCCAGCCAGCCGAGCGCCTTGGATGACGTTCAAGCCAATCCCGCCTAGGCCGAAGACGACCACATTGTCACCGACCTGAACCTTGGCGGTGTTGATCACGGCGCCAACACCGGTGGTTACCCCGCAACCAATATAGCAGCTGGATTGGAACGGCGCGTCCTCGCGGATCTTCGCCACGGCAATCTCCGGCAGGACGGTGAAGTTCGAAAAGGTGCTACAGCCCATGTAGTGGAAGATGGTCTGGCCCTTATAGCTGAACCGGCTTGTCCCATCGGGCATCAGCCCTTGGCCCTGGGTGGCGCGGATCGCGGTGCAAAGGTTGGTCTTGCCCGAGAGGCAGGACTTACACTGGCGGCATTCCGGGGTGTAGAGCGGGATCACATGGTCACCCGGCTTAACGCTGGTGACACCTGGGCCCACCTCGCGCACGATGCCGGCCCCTTCGTGGCCGAGGATCGATGGGAAGATGCCTTCGCTGTCCAGACCATCAAGCGTATAGGCATCGGTGTGGCAGACGCCGGTGGCCATGATTTCAACCAGTACTTCGCCAGCCTTTGGCCCTTCGAGGTCCAGCTCGACAATCTCGAGTGGTTGCTTTGCGGCAAAGGCAACGGCGGCGCGGGTCTTCATGGATATTCCCTCTCTCAAATGTGTGTCGAGCGGCCGGGGCCGAGTCGGTCGGTGTGCTTGTGGCGTGCTGGCTCTGGCTTGTGAAGCGGTGGCCGCTAACCGTCCCAGGCTGCGATCGTGGTGCGATGCAGTTCGCGGCGATAGCCTGCATAGCCGCCAGTGGCTTTGTGCAGGACCGATCGGTTGTCCCACATTACCAGCATGCCCGGCTCCCATTTCTGGGCAAAGACGAAGCGATCGTCGCCTTGCCAGGCCTGCAACTCTATCAGCAGCGCAATCGCCTCGTCTTGCGGCATGCCTTCGATGCCGATGATATAACCCAAGGTTGAATAGAAACCCCGCCTTCCGGTTTCCGGATGGGCGGGCACCAGCGGATGAGTCTGGGTGGAGAGTGCCGCCTCGCTCGGCCGGATATCCATGCTACGGCCCTTGTCCTTGGCGCCATAAGTGCCGTCGGGTGCATAGGGCAGCTTGGCCGAATGGATCGCGATCAGATCGGCGTACCGAGCCTGCTGGGCAGGGGAGAGTGCACCCCACGCCAAATGCTGGTTGGCGAACAGCGTATCCCCGCCCACTGGCGGAATGTCGATCGCGTTGAGGCAAGTCCCGGACGGCGGTCGGGCCTGGAATGACCAGTCCGAGTGCCAGTTTTCTGCAAACAATGGTGTTTGCTCGTCGGCTTCGCGGCGGATAGCCGCTATATGCTTTCGCCCCGCAATGGGCGCAAAGAACGGATCATCACCGAACTTGCCGAACTGCAGCGTGAACCGCTCAAGCGCGTCATCGTCGAGGAACTGATCCGGAAAGGCGAGGACATGATGGGCCAGCCACGCCGCACGAATTGCCGCAACCGTTGCGCTATCCATCGGCTCCTTCAGGTTGACCCCGGTGATGCGTGCCCCGCACGCGCCGCCGGAAGGTTCAACCTGGAAGGTCATCAGTGGACGGTATCCCCGTCGACCGTCGGAACTGCGCCACCTTCTTCGCCATCGCCAGCGTCACCGCCATCATCGGCCAGACGAACGGCTGAAACGACATGCTCCTGATCGGCAACATTGAACAGCCGGACACCCGCGGAACCGCGTCCGATCACGCGCAAGCTTTCCAAAGGCAGACGGATCAGCTTGGCTTGGTCGGTTACCAACATGAGCTGATCAGCCTGCGTCGCCGGGAAGCTGGCCACCACAGGGCCATTGCGGGCGATGTTGTCGATATTGGTGATGCCCTGACCGCCGCGACCGGTGCGGCGATACTCGTAAGCCGAGCTAAGCTTGCCATAGCCATTGGCACAAACTGTCAGGATGAACTGCTCACGCGCCTGCATTTCTGCATAGCGTTCGGCGGAAAGCGAGGGTTCACCCTCCTTTTCACCCTTCCATGGCGCGAACTTGACGTATTCCTCACGCTCTTCGCTGGTAGTGCCAACCCGGTGCAGGATCGACAGGCTGATCACCTCGTCATCGCCCTTGAGCAGCATGCCGCGGACGCCGGTGGAGGTACGGCTGGTGAACTCGCGCACTTCGTCACCCGCAAAGCGGATCGCCTTGCCGGAACGGGTGGCAAGGAGGACATCATCGCTCGCTTCAAGCAGGGCCACACCGATCAGGCGATCATCCGAGCCCTCGTCAAAGCGCATGGCGAACTTGCCGTTCGACGGGATATTGGCGAAGGCATCCATCGCATTGCGGCGGACGTTGCCCTTGGCCGTGGCGAAAACCACCGAAAGCTTGCCCCATTCGGCCTCGTCTTCGGGCAAGGGGAGCACGGTTTGGATCGTCTCATCCTTGTCCAACGCGGGCAGCAGGTTGACAATCGGCCGCCCCTTGGTCGCCGGACCACCTTCAGGCAGACGCCAGACTTTGAGGCGGTAGACCTTGCCCGCGGTCGAGAAGAACAGCACCGGATTATGGGTGCTGGTGACGAACATGTTGGTGATGACGTCCTCATCCTTCGTCGCCATGCCAGCGCGGCCCTTGCCGCCTCGGTTCTGGGCGCGGAAGGTCGAGAGCGGGGTCCGCTTGATATAGCCGTCCATCGTGACCGTTACGACCATGTCGTCCCGCTCGATCAGATCCTCATCGTCGATCCCATCGGCAGCCGCGGTGATTTCAGAGAGGCGAGGGGTGGCGTAGGCTTCGCGGATCAGGACAAGCTCGTCCTTCATCACGCCATACAGCTTAACCCGGTCCGCCAGGATCGAGAGATACTCGGCAATTGCCGCAGCCAGTTCCTTAAGCTCATCACCGATCTCGTCACGCCCCAGCGCGGTCAGGCGGTGCAGGCGCAGGTCAAGGATCGCCTTCACCTGAACCTCTGACAGGCGATAGGTTCCGCCTTCCTGCTCTGCGCTCGGCTCGATCGCTTCGACCAATTTGATGTAGGGCGCGATGTCACCAATCGGCCATTCACGCGTCAACAAGGCTTCGCGCGCCGCCG
>JBEEIN010000097.1:0-7216 GCA_041169825.1 Pseudomonadota bacterium | reverse complement strand
TCACGAACATGGCTGTTGAAGTCGCAATAGGGACACTTTGCGAGGCAGAACGGCCAGTGGATGTAGAGCGCGCGCGCCATATCGCGGTCTTACCCGCCAAACTGCTCCGCCACCAGCTTGGCGAAGGCATCGGCGCGGTGGCTGATTGCGTGTTTTTCTGCCGGATCGTGCTCGGCAAAGGTGCGGGTGTCACCCAGCGGCACGAAGACCGGGTCATAGCCGAAACCGAAGGTTCCGCGCGGGGGCCAAGTTAGCGTGCCGTTGGCGCGCCCTTCGTAGACCGCGCTCTCGCCATCAGGCCAGGCAATCGCAAGAACGCAGGCAAAGTGGCATGAGCGGTCGGCATCGGGCCCAAGCTCGCACAGCAGGCCCTCAACCTTGCCCATTGCCATAAACCAGTCGCGCCCCGCCGCGCCTTCGAACCACTGACGCTCTGCCCAGTCAGCGGTGTAGACGCCAGGGCGTCCGCCCAGCGCATCTACGCAGAGCCCGGAATCGTCGGCCAAGGCGGGCAGCCCCGAAGCTTCCGCCGCAGCCCGCGCCTTGATCAGCGCGTTTTCGACAAAGGTCTTGCCGGTTTCGGCGGGTTCGGGAAGGCCCCGCGAACCGGCGGAGATGCAGTTGATGCCATAGGGATCAAGCAGGGCCCCGATTTCCTTGAGCTTGCCCGCGTTATGCGTGGCAATCACCAGGGTTTCGGCGCCAAGACGCTTGGTCACTTGCCAACCGCCTTGTCCTGCGCCGCGAAGATCGCGTTGCAGCCAATCCGGGCGAGGCGGAGGAGGCGCAGCAGGCCTTCCTCGTCATAAGTTGCGCCTTCGGCCGTCGCCTGAACCTCAGCGATCTGGCCGCCTTCGATTAGCACGAAGTTGGCATCGGCATCGGCAGATGAATCTTCATCGTAATCAAGGTCGAGCACCGGGGTACCCTGATGGATGCCGCAGCTGACCGCAGCCACCTTGCGCGGTAGCGGATCGCCAGAGATCAGGCCCTGCTTGATCAGGCCATCAACCGCGAGGCGCAGCGCCACCCAGGCGCCGGAAATCGCCGCAGTCCGGGTGCCGCCATCGGCCTGGATCACATCGCAATCGAGCGTGATCTGGCGCTCGCCGAGCGCTTTGAGGTCCGTCACGGCGCGCAAGGATCGGCCGATCAGGCGCTGGATTTCTTGGGTGCGGCCCGATTGCTTGCCCTTGGCAGCTTCACGGCTGCCACGGGTGTGGGTTGCGCGGGGCAGCATCGAGTATTCGGCAGTAACCCAACCTTCGCCCTTGCCGCGCAAGAATGGCGGCACGCGTTCCTCTACCGAGGCTGTGCAAATGACCTTGGTATGTCCAAAGCTGACTAGCACCGAACCTTCGGCGTGCTTGGTGAAGTGGGGTTCAAAGCTGATAGCGCGCATCTCGTCGGGCGCGCGGCCGGAAGGTCGCATAAAAATCTCCAGTACCACAAGGCCGCTCGCCCTGAGCTTGTCGAAGGGCAGTCCTTACTTGCTCCGACGAAGAATAAAAGGGCGGTGCTTCGACAAGCTCATCACGAGCGGGTATAAGTTGCAGGAATCATGTCCACCCCGCCGATCACCGAATTGACCAGCCGCGCCCGGGATATCTTCCGCCTGGTGGTGGAAGGCTATCTGTCGTCGGGCCAGCCGGTGGGATCGAAGACCTTGGCGGGCTCAGGGGTCAATCTTTCGCCGGCCTCGATCCGCTCCGTGCTGCACGAGCTGGAGATGCTCGGCCTGCTTGCCGCGCCGCATACCAGCGCCGGGCGCATGCCGACCGACCAGGGGTTACGGCTGTTTGTCGATGGCATGATGCAAGTCGCGGAACCGACCGCTGAAGAGCGCGCCGCGATTGAAAGCAGGCTGGGTCAGCCCGGCCCGATCGAGGCGGCGTTGACCGCGACGAGCGCCATTCTCTCCGAGTTATCTGCTGCTGCCGGGGTGGTGATGGTGCCGCGACGTGAACCGCGCTTGCAGCACCTGCAACTGGTGCCACTGGCCCCGGGGCGGGCCCTGGCGGTGCTGGTCGGGGCGGACGGTGGGGTTGAAAACCGGGTTGTCGAACTGCCGATGGGCTTGTCCGCCGGCGCGCTGGAACAGGCCTCGAATTACATCTCGGCCCATCTTGCTGGACGGACGCTGGCAGAAGCAGCGCGGGCCATGCGGGCAGAGATTGCCGCGGGGCAGACTGCGTTGGATGCCGCGAGCCGCGATCTGGTGGAGCGCGGTCTGGCGGTATGGAGCGAGGATGCGGCGCGGCGCCCAGTCCTGATCGTGCGTGGACAGGCCAACCTGCTCGATGAAGGCGCGCTCACCGATATCGAACGGGTCCGGCAATTGTTGGATGACCTCGAAAACCGTCAATCCGTTGCCAATCTGCTCGATGCGGCGCGCGAGGCAGAGGCGACGCGGATTTTCATCGGCGCAGAGAACCGGTTGTTCTCGCTTTCCGGCTCTTCGGTGATCGCTTCCCCCTATCGCGATCGCGATGGCCGAGTGGTCGGCGTAGTGGGAGTTATCGGCCCGACGCGGTTGAATTATGCGCGGCTAGTCCCCATGGTGGATTTTACAGCCCAGTCGCTGGGCAAACTGATCCGATAGACAGGTTTTTGAGCACATGACTGACGACACCAAGCCGCAGGGCGATCCCGCGGTGGAAGCCGAACTCGCTGGCGTTCCCGAAGAACTGCTGGACCAGGAAACCGACAAGTTGGGCGATGCACTGGATCGCCTGCGTGAGGATCTTGAGGTGGCCAAGCAGGAAGTGCTTTACGCCAAGGCCGAAACGCAGAACGTCCGTCGGCGTCTTGAAAAGGATATCCAGGACGCGCGAACCTATGCCGCGACCGGCTTTGCCCGCGATATCCTCTCGGTGTCCGACAATCTGTCGCGCGCGCTGGAAGCCATCCCGGCCGAACTGCGTGAGGACGAAAAGCTGAAGAACCTGGTCGCCGGGATCGAAGCCACGGCGCGCGAGATCGACAAGGCCTTTGCCGCGCATGGTATCAGCCGGATCGCGGCGATGGGCCTGCCGCTTGATCCCAACCAGCATCAGGCGATGATCGAAATCCCTTCGGCCGATGCCGAACCGGGGACGGTGATCCAGGAACTGCAGGCCGGTTACATGATCAAGGACCGCTTGCTGCGTCCGGCCATGGTCGCCGTGGCGAAGAAGCCTGACTAACCGAAATTGAGCAATTCTGCATAAGCGCCGGGGTCCGCAGCCCCGGCCGCTTGGATTCCGTTGCGCAGCAGGAAGGCGTGGCGGACGATCTCGGCCTGTTGTTCCAACCCATAGCGCTCAAGTGGCCAGCCTGGTTGCAACCGATAGGCATAGCGACTGAACGGGGGCCGGCGGAACAGCAGATACCAGCGCCCCTTGGCCTGGACCTGCCAGACATGGGTCATCTCATGGATGAAGTGTCCTTGCAGATGCAGGCTGGCGGCTGAAAAGTCGTCGCAATAGGCGTCCGCGCGGGGATGGAAGTGCAGGTGCCCCATAGGTGCCATGGTCACCGTGCGGGGCTGGAAGGGAAACCATCGGCGGCGGCGGATGCGGACTTTGCCGCAATCGATCGCGCCGCCGAAGATCGACTGAACCATGGCAACCTCGCCTGCGGTCAGCAGGCGTTCGCCGCCAACCGGACAGGCCTGGGCTGCAGCGGTGTTGTTCAGTTGGCGTGCTCCGAGTGATCCATGCCCTCCATTCCGTCCATATGCTCCATTGCACCGCCTGCCGCCTCCAGCTTGATCGGAGCTGAAACCTTGTCGCCATCGGCAAAGGTCAGGGTAAGCTCGCTGGTGCCACCCGCGGCCAGCTTGGCATCCAGGTCAAAGGCCATCACGTGCTTGCCGCCACGCTCAAACTTCACCGTTTCGCCCGGCTTGATCTCCAGGCTGGCCAGCGGGGCCATGCTGCCGACCTTGGTTTCGTGCATTTCAGCCTTGGCCGCACCGTCGATGCTGACGGCGGCAAGGGTGACCGGCTTGTCGCCATTGTTGACCAGCGTGAAATAGCCGCCGGCCGGATTGCCCTTCACTGCGGGCAGGACCAGGGTGGCGCCACTCAGCACCAGTCCGGGCTTGGCTTCGGGAGCAGCTTGGGTCGCCTCATCCTTGGGGGCTTGCTGGCCGCAGGCAGCCAGGGCGGTCAGGGAAATGGCCAGAAACAGCGGTGCAAAGCGCTTCATTGCGAACCTCGGGGCAGGGGGTTGTAATTGCTTCGCTGCCTAAAGCGGTGCTGCCCTTGTGCCAAGCAAAACCGCTCCTATATCCGCCGGGTCAATGAGCCGCAGGGCACCTTTGCCAGTACTGGGAAGGTGCAGAGGCGGTGTCCAGATACGACCAAGGATGGGCATATTATGGGTAAAGTAATCGGTATCGACCTCGGCACGACCAACAGCTGCGTTGCGGTGATGGATGGCGGCAAGCCGAAGGTGATCGAGAATTCGGAAGGTGCGCGCACCACGCCGTCGATCGTGGCCTTCACCAAGGATGGTGAGCGGCTGATCGGCCAGCCGGCCAAGCGCCAGGCGGTGACCAACCCCGACAACACGATTTTCGCGGTGAAGCGCCTGATCGGCCGCCGCTTTGACGATCCCCTGACCAAGAAGGACATGGAGCTCGTCCCCTACAGCATTTCGAAGGGCAAGAATGGCGATGCCTGGGTCAAGGCGGGTGGCGAAGACTATTCGCCCAGCCAGATCAGCGCCTTCACCCTGCAGAAGATGAAGGAAACGGCGGAAAGCTATCTGGGTGAAACGGTCACTCAGGCGGTGATCACCGTTCCGGCCTACTTCAACGATGCCCAGCGCCAGGCGACCAAGGACGCCGGCCAGATCGCGGGCCTCGAAGTGCTGCGCATCATTAACGAGCCGACCGCGGCAGCGCTGGCCTATGGCCTCGACAAGAACGACGGCAAGACCATCGCGGTTTATGACCTTGGCGGTGGCACCTTCGATATCTCGGTCCTCGAGATTGGGGATGGCGTGTTCGAAGTGAAGTCAACCAACGGGGACACGTTCCTGGGTGGTGAAGACTTTGACTCCAAGCTGGTCGAGTACCTGGCCGACAAGTTCAAGGCCAAGGAAAACATGGACCTGAAGTCCGACAAGCTGGCCCTGCAGCGGCTGAAGGAAGCCGCCGAAAAGGCCAAGATTGAGCTGTCGAGCGCCCAGACCACCGAAATCAACCTGCCGTTCATCACGGCCCGCATGGAAGGCGGCAGCACCACGCCGCTGCACCTGGTGGAAACGATCAGCCGTGCGGACCTTGAAAAGCTGGTTGCAGACCTGATCCAGCGCACGCTGGAACCCTGCCGCAAGGCCCTGGCCGATGCCGGTCTCAAGGCTTCGGACATCGACGATGTCGTGCTGGTCGGCGGGATGACCCGCATGCCGCGCGTCCGCGAAGTCGTGAAGGAGTTCTTCGGCAAGGAACCGCATACCGGCGTGAACCCGGATGAAGTCGTCGCCATGGGCGCGGCGATCCAGGCTGGCGTGTTGCAGGGCGACGTCAAGGACGTGCTGCTGCTTGACGTGACCCCGCTGTCGCTCGGCATTGAAACGCTCGGCGGTGTGTTCACCCGCATGATCGATCGCAACACCACGATCCCGACCAAGAAGAGCCAGGTCTACTCGACCGCCGAGGACAACCAGCAGGCGGTGACCATCCGCGTGTTCCAGGGTGAGCGCGAAATGGCGGCTGACAACAAGCTGCTGGGTCAGTTCGATCTGGTCGGCATTCCCCCGGCGCGCCGCGGCGTGCCGCAGATTGAGGTGACGTTCGATATCGATGCCAACGGCATCGTCAACGTCAGCGCCAAGGACAAGGGCACCGGCAAGGAGCAGCAGATCAAGATCCAGGCATCCGGCGGTCTGTCGGATTCGGATATTGATCAGATGGTCAAGGATGCCGAGCGCTTTGCCGAGGAAGACAAGCAGCGCCGCGCTGCCGCCGAAGCGAAGAACAACGCTGACAGCCTGGTCCACGCGACCGAACAGCAGTTGGCCGAACACGGTGACAAGCTTGACGCCGACCTCAAGGCCGAAATCGAAGCCGCTATCGCTGAAGCCAAGACCGCGATCGAGAGCGGCGATGCCGGCGAGATGACGGCCAAGACCCAGGCATTGACCGAAAAGGCCATGAAGATGGGTCAAGTGATCTACGAGAAGGAACAGGCTGCGGCCGCTTCCCCGGGTGCCGGCGCTGCCGCTGCTGAAGGTGCAGAAGACGTGGTCGATGCCGAATTCTCGGAAGTCGACGAAAACAACAAGGGCTGATCGAGCCATGCATGACGCCCGCCACCGTGCTGACCAGCGCGGCGGCGGGTGCTGCATCGGGGTGGGGCGATGGCAGTAGAAATCGACTATTACGAACTGCTCGAGGTTGAACGCGGGGCCGACGATGCGACGATCAAATCGTCCTATCGCAAGCTGGCCATGCGCTATCACCCGGATCGCAACCCCGGCGATGCCGAAGCAGAGGCGCGCTTCAAAGCGATCAGCGAGGCTTATGATTGCCTGAAGGATCCGCAAAAACGCGCCGCCTATGATCGCTATGGCCATGCTGCCTTCCAGAATGGTGGAATGGGTGGCGGCGCTGGCGGCCCAGGCGGCGGCTTTTCCGACCTTGGCGACATTTTCGAGACCATCTTCGGCAGCGCTTTCGGTGGCGGCGGTGGTCGTCAGCAGGCGCGACGTGGGGCAGACTTGCGCTATGACCTGGAAGTCAGCCTCGAAGAGGCGTTCCACGGCAAGCAGGCGCAGATCGAGATCGAAGTCGCGGCCAGTTGCGATCCTTGCAAGGGATCGGGGAGCGAGCCGGGTACCGGCACCCGCCGCTGCAACCTGTGCGGTGGCCACGGCCAAGTGCGGGCCCAGCAGGGCTTCTTCATGGTCGAGCGCACCTGCCCGACCTGCCATGGCCGCGGCGAGGTGATCGAAAAGCCCTGCCGCAAGTGCGGCGGGGAAGGGCGGGTTGACCAGGCCCAGAAGCTCGATGTCACCATTCCGCCCGGCGTCGATACCGGCACCCGCATCCGCTTGGGCGGCAAGGGCGAGGCCGGGCCGTTCGGGGCTCCAGCCGGGGACCTTTATATCTTTGTCCACGTCAAGCGGCACGGCGTGTTTGAACGCGATGGGACGACCCTGCTCACCCGCGTGCCGATCAGTTTCACGACCGCCGCGCTGGGCGGTGAGATCGAACTGCCCGGGA
>JBEEIN010000096.1:0-17410 GCA_041169825.1 Pseudomonadota bacterium | reverse complement strand
CCATCAGGCGGAACGGATCGTTCTTGTCCTTGGCGCGCTCAATGTAGTGCGGGATCTTGTCGGGCGTGCCGATTTCCTTGAGCATGTTGAGCGCGGCCTCGTTCGCGCCGCCATGCGCCGGACCCCACAGGCAGGCGATGCCCGCCGCGATGCAGGCAAACGGATTGGCGCCCGACGAACCGGCCAAGCGGACGGTGCTGGTCGAGGCGTTCTGTTCGTGGTCAGCGTGGAGGATGAAAATCCGGTCCATCGCGCGCTCGACCGCCGGGATCACTTCATATTCTTCAGCGGGGACGCCGAAGGTCATCTTCAGGAAGTTGCCGGTATAGGACAGGTTGTTGTCCGGATAGATGAACGGCTGGCCGACCGAGTACTTGTAAGCCATGGCCGCAATCGTCGGCATCTTCGCGATCAGGCGATGGCTGGCGATCTTGCGCTGCATCGGATCGGAAATGTCGGTGCTGTCGTGATAGAAGGCCGAAAGCGCGCCCACCACGCCACACATGATCGCCATCGGGTGCGCATCGCGGCGGAAACCGCGATAGAAGGTGGCCAGCTGTTCGTGCAGCATGGTGTGGCGGGTGATGGTGCGGGTGAAATCACCCAGTTCGGCCTGGCTCGGCAGTTCGCCGTTGAGCAGCAGGTAGCTAACTTCCATGAAGCTGGAATGCTCGGCCAGCTGGCCGATCGGATAGCCGCGGTGCAGCAGCACGCCTTCATCGCCATCGATGTAGGTCAGCGCGCTTTCGCAGCTCGCCGTGCTGGTGAAGCCCGGGTCAAACGTGAACATGCCCGTTTGGCCATAGAGCTTGCGGATGTCGATCACGTCCGGACCGACGCTGCCTGACAGCACCGGATATTCGAGATCCTGGCCGTTAGCGTTCAGCTTTACCTGGTTGCCCACCTGTCTTGCTCCTTCAAACCTGCGTCGCACCGGCCGGGATCGACTGGGCGGCAATCCGCGCCAGGCTTTCATCGCGACCAAGCAGAACCAATACGTCGAAAATACCCGGAGAGGTTGTCTGGCCCGTTAGCGCGGCCCTAAGGGGTTGCGCAAGCTTTCCGAGACCGAGGCCAAGTTCCTCTGCCATTGCCTTGAGACTGGTCTCGAGATTTTCGAGAGTCCAGTCGTTTTCCGCTTCGATACGGGTCTTTACCTGTCCAAGCAGGGCTCGCGCATCGTCGGTCAGCAGCGCCGCTGCCTTCTCCTCCATCGCCAGCGGGCGCTGGGCGAACAGGAATGCGGCATTGGCGGCCAGCTCGTTAAGGTCTTTTGCGCGGACCTTCAGCACCGGCATGGCCTTGGCCAGCAGGGCTTCGTCGACCGGCCCAGCCATGCGCGGGGCGACCAGCGCGGCAAGGCGCGCATCTTCGGCTTCGCGCAGGTAATGGCCGTTAAGATTTAGCAGCTTGGCCAGGTCAAAGCGCGACGGGCTCTTGCCAACGTGGGCAATATCGAACCATTCGACCGCTTGGTCGCGGCTGATGATTTCCTCGTCGCCATGGCCCCAACCGAGCCGCAGCAGATAATTGAACATCGCTTCAGGCAGCACGCCCAGTTCATCGCGATAGGCGTCGACGCCCAGCGCGCCGTGCCGTTTGGACAGCTTTGCGCCATCGTGCCCGTGGATCAGCGGCACGTGGGCATAGGTTGGTTCGGGCCAACCCATCGCGCGAATGATCGACAGTTGGCGGAAGGCATTGTTGAGGTGGTCATCGCCGCGGATCACATGGGTCACGCCCATGTCGTGATCGTCCACCACCACGGCCAACATATAGGTCGGCGTGCCATCCGAGCGGAGCAGGACGAAATCGTCGAGTTCGGCATTGTTGACCGCAACCCGGCCCTGGACCTGATCCTCGATCACCGTTTCGCCCTCACGCGGAGCCTTGATCCGGACCACATAGGGCCGGCCAGCCGGGGCAGTGGCCGGATCGGCGTCGCGCCATTCGCTGTCGATCCGGAAGGTCCGGCGCTCAGCCTGGGCGGCCTCGCGCCGGGCCTGCAGCTCTTCCTGGGTCAGATAGCAGCGATAGGCATGACCGGCTGCCAGCAATTGATGCGCAACTTCGGCATGGCGATCAGACCGGGCAAACTGGAATGTGGCGGGCTGATCGCCGGCCAGGCCCAGCCATTCAAGTCCGTCAAAGATGGCTTCGATCGCCGGTTCGGTCGAGCGGGCGCGGTCGGTGTCCTCGATCCGCAGCAGGTAGGTGCCGCCGTGGTGGCGGGCATAGAGCCAATTAAACAGCGCCGTGCGCGCGCCGCCGATATGCAGATAACCGGTAGGCGAGGGGGCAAAGCGGGTAACAACCGGGCGGCCGGCCGTTTTTTCCGTTGTTGCTCCGACACTTCCCATTACGCGATCCATCCTGTCTTGTCGCGGCATGGCCCAGGAAGCCTTGCCCGATGTGCCATTTGATAGCGCCGCTTCCGGCAGCGCTGCAATGCAGCATGGCCCTTGGCGCAAGCGCATGGACTTGGCAAGCGGACTTAGTGCCATTGAGAAGTTCCTCGCGCAGGCCGAATTTGCCCGGGCGCCATGGCTGGTAGTGGCCTTTGCGGCGGGGATTGCGGCGTGGTTCACGCTGCCTACCGCTGGGTGGTGGATTGGCCTGCTGGCGGCCTGTTCAATCATCGCCGCGGCGGCGCTGTTGCTGCTGCGCGAGGATGGGCGGTACCCCTTTCTGCGTCAGGCCATTGCGGCGTTGGCACTGGCCGCGGGATTGGGCTGCGGGCATGTCTGGCTGAAATCGAACCTCGTTGGTGCGCGGCCGATTGAGCGGCCGCAGGCGGCCGAAGTGCAGGGCCGGATACTCGCCCGACAGGACCAGCCTGCCGAAGGGCGGGTGCGACTGCTGCTCGCCACGCGCGACCCGGAAGATGGGCGGGCGATCAAGGTGCGGATCAACGTGCCACAGGAACTCGACCGGCCTGGGCTGCTGCCCGGGGCGGATGTGCGATTGCGGGTGCGGCTGGTGCCCCCTGCGCCGCCAATGTTGCCCGGTGGCTATGACTTTGCGCGGGCTGCGTGGTTTGAGGGCATCGCGGCCACAGGATCGGCACTGGGACCGGTAAATGTATTGCGGGCTGGCGCACCGGGGTCTGGATTGGAGGACATTCAGCGCGCGCTTTCCGCCCATGTTCGCGCGCAATTGCCAGGGCCAGCAGGGGCAATCGCCGCCGCCTATGCCAGTGGAGACCGCGGCGCGATATCGGAGTCCGATAATGAAGCGATGCGCAACTCCGGCCTGGCGCACCTGCTTTCGATCAGCGGACTTCACGTCAGCGCCGTGATCGCGGCGGTCTATTTCCTGGTGATGAAGCTGGGTGGGCTGTGGCCGTGGCTGGCTTTGCGGGTGCGGCTGCCGCTGGTGGCCGCCGGGGGCGGGGCCTTAGGCGGGATCGGGTATACCTTGCTGACCGGGGCGGAAGTGCCGACCGTTCGATCCTGCATTGCCGCCCTGCTGGTGCTGGCGGCACTGGTGCTGGGGCGCGAGGCGCTGTCCTTGCGGATGATCGCCGTGGCCGCCTTTGTCGTGCTGCTGTTCTGGCCCGAAGCGCTGGTCGGCCCGAGTTTTCAGCTTAGTTTTGCGGCGGTCATGGCGATCGTTGCCTTGCACGGATCGGCGCCGATCCAGTCGTTCCTAGCCCCGCGTGAGGAGAGCTGGCTGGCCAGGAAGTTGCGCGATCTCGTCATGCTACTTGTGACCGGCGTGGTGATTGAGCTGGCCCTGATGCCGATCTGGCTGTTCCATTTCCACCAGTCGGGCGTCTACGGCGCGCTCGCCAATGTCGTAGCCATACCGCTGACGACGGTAATTTCGATGCCGCTGATTGCACTGGCCTTGCTGTTGGATAGCGTCGGTCTTGGGGCACCGGCCTGGTGGCTTGCGGGCAAGTCGCTCGACTTGCTCCTGGCATTGGCGCACTACGTAGCGAGCCAGCCCGGTGCGGTGACTACGGTTCCGGCCATGGGGCGCGGGGCCTTCGCGCTCTTCGTCGCGGGCGGCCTTTGGCTGGCCCTGTGGCAGGGCCGGGTTCGCCTGTGGGGATTGCTGCCGGCGACCATGGGGGGGCTGCTGCTGGCGACCCTTGCTCCTCCAGACATCCTGGTATCCGGCGATGGTCGCCATGTCGGGCTAACGGGGGAGGGCAAGGGAGAGCTGCTGGTGCTGCGCGAGGGACGCGAGGGCTATGCCCGCGATACCCTGCTCGAACTGGCGGGGATGAGCGGTATCACGCGCGTGCTCGATCAATGGCCCGGTGCGCGCTGTAATCCCGATCTGTGCATGGTCGAGGTCTGGCGCGGGGGGCAGTTCTGGCGCCTGCTGCTGACCCGCACCAAAGACCGCTTGCCCGAGCAGGAACTGGCTGCCGCCTGCGCGCGGGTCGATGTGGTGGTTTCAAACCGCTGGCTGCCACGATCCTGTCAACCGAAATGGCTTAAAGTCGACCGGCGGTACCTGGAGCGGAGTGGGGGCTTGGCGATCGATCTTGCGGATCGCGAAGTGGTCAGCGTGGCTTACAGCCAGGGCCAGCATGGGTGGTGGACCGGGCCGAAACCGCGCAGGTTCCGGCCCAGGTCAGCCAATCAGTGATAACGGCGCAGCAGGCCGGACAGCTTGCCCTGAACCATCACTTCGCCGGGGCGATAGACCTGAGGTTCATAAGCCGCATTGGCCGGATCGAGGCGGATCATGCCGTTGTCGCGGTGCAGGTACTTGAGCGTGGCTTCCTCGCCGCGGACAAGGGCAACGACAATTTCACCATCGCGGGCGGTGTCAGTCTTGCGGATCAGCGCGTAGTCACCGTCGAAGATGCCGGCTTCGATCATCGAGTCACCGGAAACTTCGAGCGCGTAGTGCTCACCGGCGCCGAGCAGCGCGGCGGGGACGGGCAGCATGGCGCTGGTCTCCATCGCCTCGATCGGTACACCGGCAGCGATCCGCCCATGCAGCGGAATCTCGATCACGTCGTTGGCCGGGGCGGGCTTTGCCTCGGGCGGGCGGATCACGGCGGCAGCGGCGCTGTTCGAATTGGCGGCGCGCGGCGCCTTGGTGACCACGTCTTCCGGCTGCTTGAGCACTTCCAGCGCGCGGGCGCGATTGGGCAGGCGGCGGATGAAGCCACGCTCTTCCAGTGCGGAGATCAGGCGGTGCACACCCGACTTGGACTTGAGGTCCAGCGCTTCCTTCATTTCCTCAAACGAAGGGGAGACCCCGGTCTCTTCAAGCTTTACCTGGATGAACCGGATCAATTCATGCTGCTTGCGCGTCAGCATCGCCCTTAACCTCCCATTCGCGGCCGGGAGAACACCTTTGTTCCCGTGCCGTTCAGTGAACGAATGTGGAACAGGTAAGCAACATTTTTGGGGCAGTCAAGCAATTCCGCCATTTTCGAGCGGATAGACCGAAACCGCTGTTCCAACGCCCAGAACGGGACTGTTTGCGGCCCGATCGATTAGGCAATTGCTGCCCGCCAAGGCTGACAGAGCACCACTATCTTGGCCAAGGGCTGGGGTCACTTCGCCATCGGTCAACACACCGCGCGGGAACTCGCGTCTGTCACCGCCAGCCGCAAGCTCTGCCGCGAGGCACGCGGTGCGTTTGCTTGGCAGGGGATCGGACGCGCCCGACAGCTGGCGCAGCAGCGGCAGCAGGAACAGCCAGCCGGTAACAAAACTGGATACGGGATTGCCCGGCAAGCCCAGCACGATCTGCCGACCCTTGCGCGCCACCAGCAAGGGCTTGCCGGGCTTGATCGCCACCTTCCAGAATTCTAGCTCCGCGCCCCATTCCCGAAGAGCGGGGATGATCAAGTCATGATCGCCAACCGATGCGCCGCCGCTGGTGACGATCAGGTCGGCCGAGCCTGAAGCGTCGAGCGCGGCAACCAGCGCGTCCAGCTGGTCCGGCACCGGTCCATGCCTGGTCATGCTGCACGGCAGACTGGCGGCCAGCGCAGCGAGCATCGCACCATTGCTGGCCGGGACCTGATGCGCGGCGCAATCAGCCGGGTCGGGTGCCAGCTCATCACCGCTATCGATAATGGCCAGGCGCGGAATGCGGTGGACGGCAACATGGCGATGCCCGGCTGCGAGCGCGAGCGCGACATGGGCGGGCCCCAGCCGGGTGCCCAAGTCTGCCAGCACCTTGCCCTCGGCAAAGTCAGACCCAGCGCGGCGGATGTACAGGTCCGGCCGGGCCGGGCCCTTGCCAGAGAGGATGACACAGTCATCCGAGCGGGTGACATCTTCCTGCACCACCACCGCACCGGCACCGTCGGGCAGGACGGCGCCGGTCGAGATTCGAACGGCATCACCGGGCGAGACGAAGCCGACAAAGGGACGGCCGGCTGCGCTTTCGCCAATAACGCGCCAGGGACCGGCAAGATCATTCTCGGCCACGGCATAGCCGTCCATGCTCGAAAGATCGCACGCTGGCTGGGTGCGCGCGGCGATCAAGGGTTCGGCCAGCCAGCGCCCCAGTGCCGAGGGCGGGTCGACCCGCTCAAGCGGCAAGGGATTGGCGAGGGCCAGCAGCCGGGCCTGCGCCTCTTCCAGCGGCAGCGGCGCGCGCATCAGTTTGCGGCCCGCCAATCGCCCGACTTGCCGCCGCGCTTTTCGAGGAGGCGCACACCGCCAATCACCATGCCCTTGTCGAGCGCCTTGGCCATGTCGTAAATTGTCAGGAGCGCGACGGAAGTGGCGGTAAGAGCTTCCATTTCCACGCCGGTCTGGCCGGTGAGGCGCGCCATGCCTGTGACCCGGATAGCATTGCCTTCGAAGCTGAAATCAACCGCGACTTTGGACAGCATCAGCGGATGGCACAGCGGGATCAGTTCGCTGGTCTTCTTCGCGGCCATGATCCCGGCGATCCGCGCTGTGGCCAGAACATCGCCCTTTTTCACCACGCCCTCGCGGATCGCCGCCAGCGCCTCAGCTGACATGGTGATGCGGCCTTCGGCAATAGCCTCGCGTTCGGTGGCGGGCTTGGCCGAAACGTCGACCATCGCGGCGTTGCCCGCTTCGTCGAGATGGGTGAGCTTGGTCATGCCGCTGTCTTGTCAGAAAGCGCGGCGCAGGGCCAGCCTATCCGAAGAGCAACGCGCGGGTGGCGGCTTCGACATCTGCCTGACGCATCAGGCTTTCTCCGACCAGGAAGGTGCGGACGTTGCTGCGCGCCATCCGCTGGCAATCGGCGTGGCTGCCGATGCCGCTTTCGCAGACCAGCAGCACGTCGGCCGGGACCATCGCCGCCAGCCGCTCGGTCGTGCCGAGATCGACCTCGAAGGTCTTGAGGTTGCGGTTGTTGACCCCAAACAACTTCGAGCGGAGGTGCTTGAGCGCGCGTTCCATCTCGTCCTCGTCATGCACTTCGACCAGCACGTCGAGCCCCTGTTCGCGCGCTGCAGCCTCGATCTCTGCCATTGCGGCGTCTTCCAGCGCGGCGACGATAATCAGGATGGCATCGGCGCCCATCGCCCGGGCCTCGGCGCACTGCCAGGGATCGACCATGAAGTCCTTGCGGATCACCGGCAGGTCGCAAGCAGCGCGCGCGGCAATAAGGTAATCCTCGTGCCCCTGGAAATAGGGGGCATCGGTCAGCACCGACAGGCAGGCCGCGCCACCTGCCTGATAGGCGCGGGCATGGGCCGGGGGATCGAAATCGGCGCGGATCAGGCCCTTTGACGGGCTGGCCTTCTTGATTTCGGCAATCAGGGCAAAGCCCTCAGCCGCCTTGGCCCGCAAGGCTGCCTCAAATCCGCGCACCGGGGGGGAGGCCGGCCAATGGTTCAGACCGAGCGGTTTGCGCGCGGCGACTTCGATCCGTTTGGTGGCGCAAATTTCAGCGAGCTTGTCGGTCATGGTATCCGCTCAATCGGTGATCGCGATATAGCCGGGCTGAGCGACGATTGCCTCTAGCCAGCGTTGGACATGAGGATAGTCCGCAAGCCGAAACGCGTCGCCTTCCTCGGCCACGTGGGTATAAGCGAATAAGGCGATATCGGCGAGGCTGAGGCCATCGCCAGCCAGCCATTCGTGTTGGCCAAGGTGTTCGTCCATTAGGGCGAGGGCTGCATTGCCGGCTTCGATCTTGCCCGGAAGCAGTCCGAGTTGCATCTCTGACAGATTGTGGCGTCCGACAAACGCCAGCCAAAACCGCGTCGTCGCGACATTGGGTTCGTGGCTGTATTGCTCCCAAAACATCCAGCGTAGCATGTCAGCATGCGCAAAGCGCTTGGTTGGGGTCAGGTGTGAGCCATGAGCCAGCCAGACGCAGGCGGCGTTACTTTCGGGCATAAACCGATCACCGATCTGGAGGACCGGGATACGTCCGTTCGCGTTGACCGTTGCCAGGAATTCCGGAGTGCGGGTTTCGCCCTTGAGAATATCGTACGGACGCCGTTCCAGCGACAAGCCAAGCAGCGCGGCAGTAAGCCGGATCTTGTAGCAATTGCCTGACGCGGCATATTCGTGCAGGATCAGAGCTCCGCTCATTCGCCTTCTCCACAGATCTCGATCCAGCAGTCCAGCAGCGCCTTGGCGAGGCCCTTGTCGATCGCTTCAGCGGCTTCCTCAACGCCTTCGAACCAGTCCTCGGCCTGGCCCGCAACCACCAGCGCCGCCGCGCTGTTGAGCAGGACGGCGTCGCGATAGGCGCCCGCTTCGCCGATCAGCAGGCGGCGCAGGGCCTCGGCGTTGTAGGCTGCATCGCCGCCGCGCAGGTCTTCCAGCGGATGGCTGGACAGGCCGGCATCTTCGGGCCGCAGTTCGGCCGGGAGCGGGGGTAGGCCGATCGCAGCCATATAACTGGTGCCTTCGATCGACAGTTCGTCCAGCCCTTCGGCTCCGGAGACGATCAGCGCGGCCTCGGTGCCGAGCAATTCCATCGCGTCCTTGTAAAGCGCGATCAGCGTGGGCTGGGCGACGCCGACCAGTTGGCGCGTGACCCCGGCCGGATTGGCCAGCGGGCCGCAGAGATTGAAGATCGTCCGGCGGCCCAGCGCCTTGCGGATCGGGCCGACGCGGGCCAGCGCAGGATGGTGGGCCTGGGCGAACAGGAAGGCGATCCCGAGGTCCGGCAGGGTCTGTTCGGCCAGTTCCGATGCGCGGGCCAGGTTAAGGCCCAGGGCTTCTAGGGTGTCGGCCCCGCCAGCCTTGCTAGATGCGGCCCGGTTGCCGTGCTTGGCAACGGGGACCCCACAGGCCGCGACAACGAGCGCCACGGCGGTTGAGACGTTCAGGCTGTGCTGACCATCACCGCCCGTGCCGCAGACGTCGATCGCGCCTTCCGGTGCGGTGACCCGGGTCATCCGCGCGCGCATAGCGCGGACCAGGCCAGCGACTTCGGCCGCAGTCTCACCCCGGTCGGCGAGTTCGATCAGGGTTTGGCTAATCTCATCATCGGCCATCTGGCCATCGAGCATCCGCCCGAACAGTGCCTCGGCGTCCCCCAGCGACAGGCTCACGCAGCTACCCCCGCGTCGTCATGCTGAACTTGTTTCAGCATCCATCGAGCCGATTGACCGAAAGCTGCAGGTACGGCTCTTGCCGCGCAGTCGAGATGCTCCGCAAGCCTTGGCCTGCCTCGCAAAATGGACCCTGAAACAAGTTCAGAGTGACAAGGTTGGAACAACCGGCTCACGCCAGTTCCTTCGCCTTGATGCCGCAGATCGCGAGGAAATTGGCGAGCATGGCGTGGCCGTGCTCGGTGGCGATGCTTTCCGGGTGGAACTGCACGCCGTGGATCGGCAGGCTGGCGTGGCGGAAACCCATCACGTGGCCATCATCCGAGCGGCAATTTACGACCAGGCTCTCCGGAATGTCCTCGACAATCAGCGAGTGATAACGCGTTGCGGTGAAGGGCGAGGGCAGGCCGGCATAGAGCCCGGTGCCATCGTGCGTTACCTGCGAGGTCTTGCCGTGCATCAGCCCCCCGCGCACAACCTTGCCGCCAAAATACTGGCCGATTGACTGGTGCCCCAGACAGACGCCCAGCAAGGGCTTGCCCGCGTCGGCACAGGCGCCAACCAAGTCCAGGCTGATCCCTGCCTCGTTAGGTGTGCAGGGGCCGGGCGAAATCAGGAAGCCTTCGGCTCCGCTGCTGATCGCCTGTCCGGCCGACAGCGCATCGTTGCGCACGACCTCCACCGCGGCACCCAGTTCCATCAGGTAATGGACCAGGTTCCAGGTGAAGCTGTCGTAATTGTCGATAACCAGGATCATGCCGGGCGCCTTGAACCCTTAACGGACCGCAATCAAGCCGCAGTCTTGCCTGCGAAGCGATCGGTTGCCCGAACCAGGCCGTCGGTAATGCCCGGTTCGGTGAATAGGTGGCCGCCGTCGGGGACGATCTGCAGCTCAACTTCGGGCCAAGCCTGCTTGAGCGCCCACGCCGCAGCTGGCGGCGTGCAGCAGTCATGTCGGCCTTGCACGATCACGCCGGGAATTCCGCGCAAGCGGTGGGCGCCCTTCAGCAACTGGTCGGGTTCCAGCCAGCAATCATGGCTGAAGTAGTGGTTCTCTATCCGGGCCACGGCAACAGCGTGATCGTCGGCGGTAAAGTCCGCCAGCATGTCTGGATCGGGCAAGAGGGTGACAGTGACGCCTTCCCACATTGACCAGACCTTGGCCGCGGCGAGGCGCACGGATGGATCGTCGCTGGTCAACCGCTTGTGATAGGCGGCGACAAGGTCGTGCCGCTCGTCCGCCGGGATATGACCTGCAAATTCAGACCAGGCTTCGGGATAAAGCTCGCTCGCCCCGTATTTGTACAGCCAGTCTGCCTCTTTCTGGCTGGCCAGAAAGATCCCGCGCAGGACCAGTTCGGTCACCCGCTCGGGATGGGTTTGGGCATAGGCGAGCGAGAGCGTGGAACCCCAGGACCCACCAAAGACCATCCACCGTTCATGCCCAGCCAGTTCGCGCAGGGCCTCGATATCGGCAACCAGATGCCAGGTCGTATTGGCCTCAAGGCCGGCGAACGGGGTGGAGCGGCCGCAGCCGCGCTGATCGAACAGCAGGACGTCATACAGCGCGGGATCGAACTGTTGCCGATGCTTGGCGCCGCAGCCGCTACCCGGCCCGCCGTGCAGGAACACGGCTGGCTTGCCGCCGGGTGTGCCGCAGCGTTCCCAATAGATGCTGTGCCCGTCACCAACGTCGAGCATCCCGCTGGCGAAGGGCTCTACCGGCGGATAGAGTGTCCGGCGGCTGGCAGTCGCAGCAATGCTCATTCCGTCAGCAGTTTCGCGAGATCGGCCTTCCAGAACTTGGCCCAGGTGTGGGTGCCATGGCCCTTGGTCTCTGGGCTGAAGGGGAACAGGATGAAGCGCGCCTTGGGCATTAGTTTGACGTGCTGCTGGGCCATGCCGATTTCTGGCGGGTTGATGAAATCGTCCGAACTGTTGATCCAGAGCACCGGGACATTGATCTTCGCGAGGTCCGGCGCAGGATTGTAATCGCGCGAGCTGTCCAGCTGGTAGATCTGGTCATTAGCATCGGCATCGCCGGTGGCGCGGGCGGCATAGCCGCTGCGCAGCGCGGCCTCGGCCTTTTCGCGGGTCGGGTATTCGGTCTGCAGCGCCAGGGCATTGGCACCCGCGATCATCGAGATGTAGCGCGAGGTGCGCAGGCCGCTTTCGGGTGCCGCGGTGTAATTGCCATCATTCCACAGCGGATCGGCCTTGATCGCGTCGATCGACATCTGGCGCCACATCCGGTTGCGCCCGGCGATCTCCATCGCGTTGCAGGCAAAGGGGGCGAGCCGCTCGGCAAAGCCGGGGCGGGTGGTGCCCCAGACAAAGGCGTGCATGCAGCCCATCGAAGTGCCCAGGATCAGCTTAAGCTTTTTCACGCCCAGACCTTCGGTCAGCATGCGTTGCTGGCTGGCGACCATGTCGGCGTAATTGTAGCGCGGGAAGGCCATCTTCATGCCGTCGCTGGGCTTGGAGCTTTTGCCGTGGCCGATGTTGTCCGGCAGGATCACATAGTACTTGGTGATGTCGAGCGGCTGGCCCGGGCCATACAGTTCGTCAGCAAATTGCGGGCGGAAGAACTGGTGGCCGCTGCCGCCAGTGCCGTGAAGCACCATCACCGCGTTTTCGATCTGCCCGGCCGCGTTCTTTTTCGGGGTGCCAAGCGTGGTGACGTGGATCTTGACGTCCATCTTGCCGCCCTCGGCAAAGGCGAAGTCCTTCAGGACAACATCGCGTTCGGTCGATTTGGCACGCCAGTCTTCCGCGTGGAGCGGCGTGGCTATCAGGGCGAGCAGGGGCAGGATGAATTTGCGCATGACCCCAAGCTAGCCGAGCAACGCTCTGGGTCAACCCGGCCTACTGGCCGTAATCCGGTTCCGCGGCTACCCGCACCGCTTCGCGCGCCGCGGCGATCAGGGCACCGGCCTTGGCCTCGCATTCGCGCTGCTCATAGTCCGGATTGCTGTCGGCCACGATCCCGGCCCCGGCCTGGACGTGCAGCGTGCCGTCCTTGACCACCCCGGTGCGCAGGACGATGCACGAATCGAGGCTGCCGTCGGGCGAGAAATACCCCACCCCGCCGGCATAGGCACCGCGGGTTTCGGGTTCGAGCTCGGCGATGATCTCGCAAGCGCGGACCTTGGGTGCACCGCTGACCGTCCCGGCGGGAAAGCCCGCAAACATGGCGTCGATTGCATCGTGGTTGGCACTGTCGAGTTTGCCGACCACGTTCGAGACGATGTGCATCACGTGGCTGTAGCGTTCGACCGTGTAGCTTTCGGTGACCCGCACGGTCCCGGCTTCGGCAACGCGGCCCACATCGTTGCGGCCAAGATCGAGCAGCATCAGGTGCTCGGCCCGCTCTTTGGGATCGGCCAGCAGGCTGATTTCGTTTTCGCGGTCTTCTTCCGGGGTCTTGCCGCGCGGACGGGTGCCGGCGATCGGCCGGATCGTCACTTCGCCATCGCGGACACGGACGAGGATTTCCGGGCTCGATCCGGTAAGCGCGAAGCCCGGAAGGTCGAGGAAATAGAGGAACGGCGAGGGATTGATCCGCCGTAGCGCGCGGTAAAGGTCGAGCGCGGGGAGCGCGAAGGGCGTCGTGAAGCGCTGGGCCAGGACGACCTGGAAGATATCGCCGGCGGCAATGTAGTCCTTCGCCTTCAGCACCATGCCGGCATATTCTTCGCGTGCCAGGACCGGTTGCAATGCAGGCTCGGGCAAGTCTGCGGTGCGCGCGGCAACAGGCGGCGGAGCGGCAAGCCGGGCGAGGGCCGCTTCGATGCGCTCCCCGGCCAGCTCCACCATTCGCTCTGGCGCGCCTTCGCCCGGCCAGACCGGGGCAATGGCGAACAGTTCGTCGCTAAGCCGGTCGAACACCAGTAACAGGGTGGGCCGCACAAACAGCATGTCTGGCAAGTCAAGCGCATTGGGAGCCGGGCGCGGCAGCTTCTCGATCAGGCCATAGGTTTCATAGCCGAAATAACCGACCAGGCAGGCCAGCGCCGACGGCAGCGGCTGGGGCACGTCGATCTTGCAGGCTTCGACCAGCGCACGCAGTTCGGAAAGGCTGTCGCCCGGCAGAGGCTCAAAGCCATAGCGGTTATGTCGCCAGGTGCGGTTGATCTCGCAGCCGGCGCCGGTAGCGCGAAAGACCAGGTCGGGATCGAGCCCAAGCAGGCTGTACCGCCCGCGCACTTCACCGCCCTGAACGGATTCGAGCAGGAAATCGCCGCGACCGGCCTCGATCAGCTTGACCGCCGCGCCGACCGGCGTTTCGGTATCGGCAATCAGACGCTGCCAGACCAGCGCGGGCTTGCCAACCGCCAGTGCGGCCAGCGCGACATCGCGGTTATGAAGCCCGGGCACGGCCTAGTCTGCTCAGTTGCCGCCGGACAGACGGGTCTTGAGCGCGTTGATCGCGGTGTCGTTGCGCTTCACACCCACGTCGATGCGCATGGCGGCACGCAACTGCGCCGAATATTCCTGTGCGGTGACGCGGGCCATGGTCTGCTGGAACTGCGGCAGACGTGGATCATTCGGGGCAACCTTGCCCGGGATCACGTCGGTTACCTTGACCACATACCAGCCACGGTTGCGCGGCGCACCCAGCAGCTTGACCTGCCCCTTGGCGAGGCTGAACAGCAAGGCCACCGGCGGCGGCGTCTGCTGTCCCATCTGCTGGACCTGCTCACGCGGCAGGTTGACCTGGTCAACCGGCGGCAGCGGCAGGCGGAGCGAGGCGAGGGCCGCGCCAAGATCAGTTCCCTGCTTGACCATCTGTTCAATCTTCAGCGCTGCGGCACGGGCGGCAGCGGCACCCTTTTCGAGCTGATACTCGGTGATCGCCTGCTGCTTGACCTCGGCCAAGGGCGGAGCGGCCGATGGCATGATCTGGGCGACGTCAAAAACAACAAACTGCTTGCCCGGCACCACTTCCGCCAATTGCGGCTGACCTTCACCTTCCATCGAGAAGCCGGTGGAGATCACGCGTGCCAGTTCAGCCGGTGCGGTCTTGCCTTCCTGACCGAACACCTGTCCGTCTTTGAGCAAGGGCGCAGTTTCGGTCAGGGTCAGGCCCAGTTCCTTGGCAATGTCCGTGAGGGTCGATCCGTTGTCGAACTCTTCCTCGATCCGTGCCGAGAAGTCGGTCAGCGCTGCACGGCGCTTTTGCTCGATCAGGTCGGGCAAGAGTTCAGCTCGCGCCTGATCGATTGTCTTGCCGGCCTTACCCTCTACCGCATCGACCCGCAGCAGAACCCAGCCAAGCGGTACCTTGATCGGACCCAGCACCTTGCCCTTGGGCGCCGAAAAAGCGGCATTGGCCGCAGATTGTGACGTCTGGATCGCAAGTGCGGACTTTTCCAGCGATGCAAGGCTGGCCACAGTCAGCCCCTTGGCAGCGGCCACGGCTTCGAGCGACTTGCCGGCGGTTTCGGCCAAGGCCGCCTTGGCAGCGGCTTCGGTTGGCAGCACCAGCTGGCTGACCTTGCGGCTTTCGCTCGCTTCGAACCGAGCCTTGTTCGCGTTGTAGGCAGCAGTGATTTCAGCCTCAGTCGGAGCAGGAACAGTCTTGAGGACTGCGTCGCTGAAAGTGGCGTAGCGGATCACCCGGCGTTCGGGACGAATGAATGCCGCTTGGTTGGCGGCATACCAGGTGCCAAGCTCGCTATCGCTGGGCAGGGTCTTCGATACGAAGGCTGTAGAGGGCAGCAATCCGATTTGGCCTGTCCGACGTTCAGTCACGACAGCAGCAAAGCGCTGGACCAGGGTGCCAGGAACTGCGACGCCCAAATCTGCATTGGCCAGCATTTGACGCGCCATCAACGAATTGCCCAGCTCGCGCCGCAATTGCGTATCGTTCAGGCCACGCTGCTGGAGGAACGCCTTGTAAAGCTGATCGCTTACCTTGCCATCGGGACCTTGGACATCCGGTATCTTGGCAATCTCGCTGTCTATTAGCCGGTTGCCAACATAGAGCCCATGCTTGCGGCCGAATTCGTTGATCACGTTCAGGTCAATGACATTCCGCAAGACCTGTTCGAACCCGCCCTCGGCCATGAACTGCTTCATCGTGACGGTCGGTTGCTCGCGCCGCAGATTCTCGACGGTTCGGGTCACCGCCCGCTCGACTTCGGTATTCTCGACATGGGTCTTGCCGACCACAGCGGCGCGATCTCTGCTCACGCCCACAAAGCTGTTGTTTCCAGCGATGTCACCTGCGGCGAAAGCCAGGCCGAGGATCAAGATGAAACTCAGCCCAAGGCCTGCACCGAACTTGGATCCAAGGGATTTGCGGAAAAACTGCAGCATGCCAACTCGCCAGGAACAAAAAGGATCGCCCAAAGTGGACGCTGGCGCGGCTTTAGGCACCAATTCGCGCTCGGGCAATGCTGCTTGGTCACTGACCGGACAATCCGGCGCCCTGATCCACAGACTGTTTTGACAAGGGTGGCACCGCTGGCCTAGGCGCAAGGTTACCAATGGGGGCAACCCCCGGGCTCAATTACATTGCAGGAATTCAGGCATGGCGAACCGCCCCTTTATCGTCGGCAACTGGAAGATGAATGGCACGCGGGCCATGCTGGCGGAGGCGCGGGCGATCGATCGCGGCGCGGCGCGCCATCCCAGCGTGCGGGTAGCCGTGGCACCGCCATTCACTCTGATCCAGTCGATGGCCGAAAACGCCGAAGCCATGGCCATCGGTGGGCAGGATTGTCATGCTGCCGTCAGTGGGGCCTATACCGGGGATATCTCGGCGGCCATGCTGGCTGACGCCGGTGCCACGTTCACGATCCTGGGCCACAGCGAGCGGCGGGCACTGCATGGCGAAAGCAACGAACTGGTCCGCGCCAAGGCCGAGGCTGCGCTGACCGCCGGCCTAGAAGTGATCGTCTGCGTGGGTGAAACTGAGGCCCAGCGCGATGCCGGGCAAGCTGAAGCGGTGGTCTGCGCCCAACTTGACGGGTCCTTGCCGGTGGGTGAGGGTGCCGCCGCTCGGGTCACTGTGGCTTATGAGCCGGTTTGGGCCATCGGGACCGGACGAGTGCCATCAGTGGCCGATGTGGAGGCGATTCACTGCGCGATCCGTGCCCGCCTGCAAGCAATCTATGGCATGGACGGGGCAGGGATTTCGATTCTCTATGGTGGCTCAGTCAATGCTACCAATGCCGCAGAACTGCTGGCCGCCGATGAGGTGGGTGGGGCCCTGGTTGGCGGGGCAAGCCTGCAGGCGGACAGCTTTCTGGCGATCGTGCTGGCCGCGGCCGATCCCAGCGAGGCCTAGCGCCAAGCTTGCAACCCGCGCCCGCCGCGCCTAGATGCGCGGGCAACAGTTCCTCCAGCGGAAAGCCGCCTAATGTCGCTATTCATCTTCCTTACCGTCGTGCAGGCCATTGTCGCCGCGTTGCTGGTCGCCGTGATCCTGATGCAGAAGTCGGAAGGTGGCGGGCTTGGCGTTGGTGGCAGCCCGGCGGGCCTGATGTCGGCACGCGGGGCAGCGGATTTCCTGACCCGCGCGACTGCTGTGCTGGCAACGCTGTTCATTGTGCTGAGCATTGCCCTTGCTGCGATCGCGGCCAGCACCTCGTCCGGCGGCGGTCTCGATACCTCGCTGAACCGCACGGTCGCACCCGCCGGCCCGCCGGTCAGTGCCGATCCGCTGGCGGCACCGGCAGCCAGCCCGGCCGCCGCGCCTGCTGGAACGCCGGAAGCGCCCGCCAAGCTGTAAGTCCCGGCCCGTCTTTTCGGCGGGCTGTTCCATTTCACTTGTGGATTGCGGCAAGCAACGCTTGCCCGTTCCCCCTTTCATTGCTTAAGGCCCGACTCCCATGGCGCGGTTCATTTTCATTACCGGCGGCGTGGTCTCCTCGCTTGGCAAAGGTCTCATGGCGGCAAGCCTCGCAGCATTGCTGCAGGCGCGCGGAT